>ONYV01000051.1 GCA_900322105.1 uncultured Eubacteriales bacterium
GGTCTGACCAACATCTGCAACGTACACGGCTTTATGATGGCGGACGGTGTTCGTGTGCCGGATGAAGGAAAGCTGACGTATCGGGGCATTGATGTGCGTGATATCGTAAAGGCGTGTGTGGACGAAAATCGTTTCGGTTATGAGGAGACAGCATGGCTGCTGCTGTTCGGTTCACTTCCGACGGAATCGCAGCTGGAGACGTTCAAAAATACGCTCGGAGAACTCAGGGATCTGCCGGACGGCTTTGTAGAGGACATGATCATGAAATCGCCCTCTAAGGATATCATGAATAAGATGGGACGTTCGGTGCTGGCGCTGTATTCGTTTGACGACGATCCCGACGGTACATCGCTGGAAAATGTCATGCGGCAGTCTATTCAGCTCATCGCATCCCTTCCGACCATCATGACCTCCGCTTATCAGGTGAAAAGACGCGCATTCGACAAAGAAAGTATGTTTTTCCACCCGACGGATGTCACACTTTCGGCGGCGCAGTCCATTCTCCGCGCGCTGCGTCCCGACAGGAGCTTTACCGATACGGAAGCAAAGCTGCTGGATCTGTGCATGATCCTTCACGCAGAACACGGCGGCGGCAACAACTCTACCTTTGCGGCAAGGGTGCTTTCATCTTCGGGTACGGATACATACGCTACCCTTTCGGCGGCGATCGGTTCTCTGAAAGGTCCCCGTCACGGCGGCGCAAATCTTCGTGTCCGCAAGATGATGGAAGAACTGAAAGAAGAAGTGCAGGACTGGAAGGACGAGGAAGAAATATACCGTTATCTTGCATCGATCGTGAAAAAAGAGAAAAACGACCGTTCAGGGCTGATCTATGGTTTTGGTCATGCCGTTTATACCTTGTCTGATCCGCGCGCCTGCATTTTGAGGCAGACGGCTGAAAAATTGGCGGAAGAAAAGAATATGACAGACGAATATGCGCTGTATAAGACCGTTGAAAAGCTGACGCCGCTGGTAATGGCGGAGGTGAAGGGCAGCAGCAAGGTGATCTGCGCAAATGTCGATTTTTATTCCGGCTTTGTCTATGATATGCTGGGAATCCCCGGAGATCTGTTCACGCCGATGTTTGCTGTTTCAAGGATCGCAGGCTGGTGTGCGCACCGTATCGAAGAAATCACCTACGGCGGAAGGATCATCCGTCCTGCTTACCGCGCAATGGTACGCGGCAAGCACTATACACCGATCGCAGAGAGATAAAAAAGGAGAGAATGCGTTATGAAACTAAAAAAATTGCTGATCCCTGCCGTCATTTTATTTTTGATCGGCGGCACAGTCAAGATCTGTGATACGCTGTTCAACGTCAACGGCGACGGCTTCATTCTCAGCTCACAGGCTTGTAACCTGACGCTGACGGCGTCTTTCCTGCTGCTTTACATCCTCGCCTTTGCGTTGAGTGTGGCAGACAGGAAAAAAACATTTCTTGCCGTTCCGACAAAAAGCGTTCCCTGCGGTATCTTCGGATTTATCGCATCCGTTGCGCTGATCGGCAGCGGCGTTGTGCGTCTGATCGCAGGCGGCAACAACCTTGCAGAAAGCATTATGGCGATCATTGCAGGTTTCCTGCTCTTATATGAAGCGTGCATTTCTCTGACAGGCTCGAACGGCATGAAAAAAATGCCCGTGGCGGCGCTGATCCTTCCTGTCTGGTGCTGCGTCCGCTTTGTCGGGCTGTTCATCGACTATTCTCAGAAATCGCTGAAAGCAACGGAGCTTTTTGATATCGTTGCCATCGGTTTTCTGATCATGTTCCTGTTCTACCAGTCCATGTTCTTAGCAGGCATCAACAACCGTCTTGCGGTACGTAAAACAGTGGTCTACGGCAGCGTTTATATTATGCTCGGACTCATTGTCAACTGCGATCTTATCATCAAAATGCTCATCGGCAAGCAGCCGATCCCTAACGTCGATTCACAGATCGTTGAGCCGTCTGTTTTGAATATCATCACCATCGCAGGAGATATTGCGCTGTGCTGCTATGCGTTCTTCCTGATCCGCTCCATGCTGAAAAATGCGGATGAGCATCTCACCATGCCTGACGAGGAGCTGAACGATGATATCATCGTCAACGAAGACGCCGTACTCAAGGTAGAAGAAGAAGTTTCTGCGATGAATGCGCAGGAATACAACATTTTAGATATCAATATGGCGGAAACAACTGCCGAACCGTATCAGGCGGAATATGAGAGTTCCGCAAAGCCGCCTGTTGTCAGAAAAATGCCTCCTGAGCTGAAGAAAACGATGGCGGACAGGATCAAAAACGCCGTAAGGAAAAAAACCGAGCCGACCGATACACCTGAACAGGCAGAGCAGCCTGAGCCAAAGGCGGAGAAAACGGCTGCGGTAAATGTCGATCCCGAACAGGAGCTGCCGAAGGTCGCAGAGCCTGCAAAACCCGTGAATCCGGACGACAAAGGCGCATATGACGAGTTGTTCAAGATGTTGGACGAGATAAAATAAGAGCAGGATACAGAAGGGAGTAACTTTCAGAATGAAATTAGGAATTGTCGGATTGCCGAATGTCGGAAAAAGCACGCTGTTCAATGCGATCACCAACGCAGGCGCGCAGAGTGCGAACTATCCGTTTTGTACGATCGAGCCGAATGTCGGCGTAGTAGCAGTGCCGGACAAACGTCTGGACAAGTTAGCAGAGATGTATGAACCCGAGAAATATACGCCTGCGACCATCGAGTTTGTGGATATTGCAGGATTGGTCAAGGGCGCATCCAAGGGCGAAGGCTTGGGAAACAAGTTCCTTTCCAACATCAGGGAAGTAGATGCGATCGTTCATGTGGTGCGGTGCTTTGAAAATGATGATATCGTTCACGTTGAGGGCAGCATTGACCCGAAGCGTGATATCGAGACCATCAATTATGAGCTGATCTTGTCTGATATCGAGATACTGGACAGAAGGATTGACAAAACGACAAAACTGCTGAAAGGCGACAAGAAATATCAGACAGAACTGGAATTTTTCAAACGTGTAAAAGAGACCCTGAACGAAGGCAAAGCGGCGCGTTCTGTTGAATGCACACCCGAAGAAGCCGAACTGCTTTCTACGGTTTCTTTGCTGACAAACAAACCGATCATATATGCGGCAAATCTCAGCGATACGGATTTTCAGGACGGCAGCGCAGACGCTAACCCGTATTTTGCCGCCGTCAAGGAGATCGCAGCGAGTGAACACGCAGGCGTTTTGCCGATCTGTGCGGAATTAGAGGCGGAAATGGCAGGGATGGAGCCTGAAGAAAAAGAACTGTTCCTGTCGGAAATGGGACTTTCACAGTCCGGTCTGGACAGACTCATCAAGGCGTGCTACGATCTGTTGGGGCTGATCTCCTTTCTGACAGCCGGCAAGCCCGAAGTTCGTGCATGGACGATCACCAAAGGCACAAAAGCGCCTCAGGCAGCAGGCAAGATCCACACAGACTTTGAGCGTGGCTTCATCCGTGCGGAAGTCGTTGCCTTTGACGATCTCATGGCGTGCGGTTCTATGGCAGCCGCCAAAGAAAAAGGCTTAGTCCGTTCGGAAGGAAAAGATTACGTCATGAAAGACGGCGACATTGTCCTTTTCCGCTTCAATGTTTGATCGGGGCTTTGCCCCTTGACCCTATCGGGACTTTGCCCCGAACCCCGGCAGGGGATGATCCCCTGCACCTGCGAATTGAGATGAAAAAAACCTGTATGCGTTTCGTTTAGAGAAGCATACAGGTTTTTTGATTTTGAGTTTAGATTGAGTGATGTCCTTTGATCGGAGCAGAAAATAGATTTGTTCGTGATAAGAAAGGGCTTACTTCTGTGGTTCTGTATGTGCGGGATCGGTGGGGAGTTCTTCGGTTGGGTTTGCGTTATTCTCGGTCGGAGGTGCGGCTGCTGTGTCAGGATCGCCACCCGTATCGGCAGTTTCTGCTGACAGCGTCTGACGTTTTTTTCTGCGGCGTGAAATGATCTTGCCGATGATGTCAGAGATCAGCGCCAGTACAAACAGCGCTCCCAGCACCATAAACACCTTGTTTCGGTTGCTTTCAACGGTAATCCATCTGAAAAACTCGCCGCCAAAGGGCAGCGCAAAGACGACTTTTCCCAGTACATTATCCCATAAGACGGGTTCGGAGTCGTTGGTCAGGTTAGCGTCACCTTTGGTGGTAAAGGTGCGGTTGACGGGATCGGATGATACGACTCTGTGCGTGACACAGGCGGTCTCACTCACTGCAAAAGTGATAACATCTCCCTGCACGATCGTGGAAGGGTCGTCTGCATGGATAAAGACAAGAGAATTGACAGGATAGGACGGCGACATACTGCCCGTCAGAACCGTGTAGGTCTCGATATGCATTGCTTTGAGCGCAAAAAGCGCTATGGCGATCAGGATAAAAAATGTCAGAAGAAAAGTGACGATAAAATTGCCGATCAAGGAGTAAAAAGGCAGATCTTCGTCCTTTTCTTTGCGGCGCTTTGTTTTTTTTGTGTTTTTTTCGTCAGCAGGAAGAATCTCTTCACTTTCTGCTTTCATTTCGGGGTCGTTTTGTCGCAAAATATTCACCTCTGCATTGCTTTTTTTGATATTAATTTTGTAACATTGTAACATAAATTTGTATTTTTGTCACTAAATGATTTTTGTGAGAGATAATTTGTTTGGTTACTTTAGTACTGTTATAGCGGAACTTATAGGTATTTTAGAGGTATCAATATGCAAAATAAACAAATTTATTGTCGACATAAGGGATATTTTATGATATTATTACCTTGAAAAAGATTAAGTAATGTGATATAAATAATATGTATCTGTTCAAAAGAATAAAATTGTCACTAAAATCTGTGAGCGATGATCTGCGGCCATATTTGGAATTTTAGTGAATTGATATAGAAGGAATGTGAATTTTTGAGGAAACAAATATCTTTTGAAAACGACAAACGATCTGTCATTGCGGAAAGTGCGCCAACGGATGTGAATGCAGATGCCAATCTGCCGGACGCTTCTGTGACGAATACGGATGAAACGGCGGTTTCCGATGCGCCTGCGCCTGTGCAGGCTTCGTCAGATGAGCCTGTTACGAAAAAAAAGATGGCGTCCACCTTTATTTTTGCGTTCGTGCTGACGGTCTTTCTGATGCTCGGCGCAGCTTTTCTGATATTGAATGCGGTAGGATTTAGCTTGCTGAATGTTGAAACAGGCAGCATGGAACCGAATCTGCCCGTAGGGTCGCTGATCTTTGTCAAGTCTGTGCCGCCCGAAGAAATCAAGTCGGGCGATGTCATCACGTTTGCACTGAATGAAGACGGGTTGCTTGCGACCCATCGTGTGAAATTTGTGAGATCAAATTCAAAAACATTCATCACACGAGGCGATGCCAATAATACCGACGATCCGCCTGTTTCATGGGATCAGTTAGTAGGTAAGGTCATCACCCATGTGCCGGGGATCGGTTTTGCTTTTCAGTTTATGACTTCACCGGATAACCGTGTGGTGATCATCATCATTCTGGCGGTGATGGTGGTGCTGGCGTTTTCGTGGGATTTTATTATGACCCGTGTTTTCAAAAGAAAGAAAAAACAAGCAGAAGTGCCGTCCGATCCTGATGGTGCGGTATCGGAAACGCAGACTGCGCCGCTCAAGGCAGAGGCGGAGGACGATGTTATCACAAAAGACGCTGCGCCGCCGCAGGAGTAAGATAACGTATTGCTTTATGATGGTAATCAATGCCCGACACCGGGCGTTAATTAAATAGAAAAACATTTTTTAGGAGGAAACAAAAATGAAGAAACTCAAGTATGTATTACTCGGAGCGCTGATCAGTGCAGTGGTATCTACCTGCATTGCCATCCCCACACTGTCATGGCTTTCTGCCAAGAGTGACGAAGTGACCAACTACTTCGCAGGCGGCAAGATCAGCGTCAGCATGGACGAAGCCAAGGTAGACGGCGACGGCAAGGCGATCAAAGGCGAAAATGCTGTCAGAGTGCAGAACAATACCTACAAGTTCGTTGCAGGTACCACTGTTGACAAGGATCCTACCGCAACCGTTAAGAAAGGCAGTATCCCTGCTTATGTTTTCGTGGTTGTCGAAAACGATTATCCCGACGTGTTTACATACACCGTTCCTGCGCAGTGGAAAGTGGCAGGCGAAGTAAAAGATACAAACGGCAAGGTAACAAAGACACTGTATGCTTATTACAAGGTCGTCAATGCAGAGGCTGCTGACGTGAAGTTAGAGCCTATGTTCACAACGGTTACTGTCAGCAAGGATCTGACAAGCGAGCAGTTGGAGAAAATGGACAAAGTCACTGCTGACGGTGAGCAGGTCATCAAGAGCCAGACCTTTGCCATCCAGTCACAGGTCATCGAGGTTAATGAGGCTGTCAAGCAGGCAGGAGCGCAGTTTGGCTTTGATGAAGATGAGCTGAAAGTGGTTACCATTCAGCCCTGATCATTTCATGTGTGATTTTATACCGATCATAACACAAGTGAGGTGAGGCAGACTTGAAACGATGGAGAGGTCCAATGTTTCTCATGAGTGTTTTAGCCGTTGTACTGTCGATGGTTCTTGTCACCCTGAAATTTGGAAATTCTACAATAGCATATATCACCGATTTATCGGAGGTCTGCTTCAGTCAGTTTGTTGACAAAGAACAGTCGAGCAAGCCCGAGCAGTCAAGCAAGCCTGAGCAGTCAAGCAAGCCCGAAGAATCAAGCAGACCGCAGGAAACAAGCACTTCTTCTGTTTCTGACACGGCATCCAGACCGAGCGATTCACCAAATCCCGACACAGGCGATTATACCGTGAGTATGCTGCTGTTGTGCCTGAACGTTGCAGGTGTATGCGGCATCTTTGCGGCGACAGGTTCAAAAATCCGCCGCAAGGGTAAGAAGTAATATTGTTTCAAGATCAGACCATGCAAATTTTATGAAACGAAAGAAGGTATAGTTTATGGCAAGCAACAGAAAAAAGACGATGGTTACGATGATCGCAGCGGCAATGGCGGCGGCGATGGTGATCGGCGGCGGCTCTTTTGCATATCTGCAGAGCCAGAGCAACACCGTGACCAACAAATTCAACACCAATATCGTTGAGGTAAGCGCAGGTGAAACCGATCTGAAACCGGACAACACCAAGGATTATGACATCATCCCCGGAAAGTCCGACCCGAAAGATCCGTTTGTCACCATCAAAAACACCGTTCCTGCTTATCTGTTTGTAACGATCAATGATACGACTGACGGACTGGTACAGTATGATGTAGATACCGACAGTTGGAAAAAACTTCCCGGATATGAGGGGGTATATTATAAGGTCGTAGAGGGAAGCAGAGATCAGGATGGAAATCCCGTAGAAACAAAGCACTATGTTCTCAAGGGCGGTGAAAATGCGGTAGTCAGCTATGATGCCGCTCTCGAAAACAAGGATATGGTCAATGCAGACGGCACATTGAAAGACGGCTATGCGCTTGCATTTGTCGGCTTTGGCATCCAGCAGGAGCCGTTCTATGTTGCTCCGCAGGGAACA
>ONYV01000160.1 GCA_900322105.1 uncultured Eubacteriales bacterium
AACGCTGAAAGGTTTCGGGAACTTATGCAGAGCAGCGGCGCTAAGCCGTCAGTCGGTCTTTGTGCGGGGGAACCTTAAGTCAGATTTCATTAGTCTTACTGTAACACGATTAAGGTGGTCGGTTATGCCAAAAACTTTCTTTTACAGCATTGATCTGTTGATTAAAAGTGAATTGCACCTTCAGCAGACGATCCTCTCTGTAACCTCTGAGGAAGCCTTTTTTCAGGAGAATATCCAGCTCAATCTGATCGATACCGTCTGCAGCGACCAGACACTTGCGGTCTGTGATGAGTTCCGCAAAAAATTTCCCGACAATGTATATTACTTTGATGCCGCAGGAAAAACAGAGGCAGAAGCATATAATGATACGAAAACACTTTGCTTCGGTACCTATATCGGCTATATCAATAACTGCGGCGAGTATTCAAAAAAGGCGCTGCGCTCCCTGCAGGAAAAAATCCTGCGCAGTGAAAAGATACCTGCGCTTTGTTTGCAGCCGTGCGTTTCCGGTGCCGATGACAACACAAATACATCCTTCACCTCGATCCCTGACGGTATCGTCAAGCTCAAGGAAACGCCTGACTGTTTTGTGCCGATGCTGGGGTGCTATCTCTTTCATAAGAAGATCGTTTCTCATCTGTTCTTTGATGAAAAGATCATGTTCCATGCTGATATCAAGCTGATGACAGAAGCACTGCTGCAAACTGATTCATATATATTCACCTCTGCTTTTCAATATACGGTCTCACAATTCACTGACCACGACTGGTTTCGTTATGTGCCGCAATACAGCAGAAGATTCTACTCCCAAACGATCGATGAAATGATCGTCCCGACGCTCATCGGCTGTCCGGGGTCTGTGTTTGCCCAATCGGTCATGATGTATCTGATCGAAACAAGATTTGCGCTG
The DNA here is from genome assembly GCA_900322105.1 of uncultured Eubacteriales bacterium. Classification (GTDB taxonomy): domain Bacteria; phylum Bacillota; class Clostridia; order Oscillospirales; family Acutalibacteraceae; genus UBA1213. The sequence goes on from ONYV01000160.1 coordinate 911, forward strand.
AATCAGGACGAACGCTATAAATATGTCATCATCGGCAAATTTGTGGATGAGTTTTTCAGAAAGGTTTCCGATGCGCTTAAATTTATCGACAACGCCGTGATCCTCAACAGAAGACTGTGCAAAATGGCCGGATTGGACGAAGAAATGACATTTCGACTGCTGCGGCTGAAATACCGCCTGCCTGAGATGAAGCCTGAGATCGATCTGGTGCTGCCAAAGGAAACCGTGGAGAACTCTTATTTTACGGGCAGCGGACGAATGATAAAAATGACAATGAGCGGTGAATTTGCCGCGCATTATCAGAAAGCGCTCATCGGTACTTCCCGTGAGATCACGGCGGAGATCAAAGCTGTCAATTATGATGAGGACGGACTGTATGTTGACGCTTGCCTTTATGGCTGCGCCTATTTTGAACAGGATCAATTTCAGGTGTTTGTTAATATCAACAACGAAAAAAGACCGGTCATCCCCTCACAAGTCTATACTCTGAGAAAATACTTTGATGTGCCGTTTCTCAGACGCTATTCCTTCCGTTTCTTCGTTCCCGTCAGTCACGGAAAGATGATCGATTCGGTCTTTCTGACCATGAAGCACCAGCGTTTATCCTTTCGTATCGGGATGACATTTCACAGTGTCTTTTCAAGACTGTCATCTGCTCTTCCGAACAGTTACTGGACCTTTCTTGACCGTGTCATGATCTATGACAGAAAATCAAGATCTATTATGATACGGCGTGCGACCAAAAGCCTGCTGAGGATCTGCGAAACCAAATTCATTTCGGACGCTTCTTCCATCATGCCTCTTTCGGAAGCCGTCTATTACCGTCAGCTCCGCAAGAATATCCGCACCATGCTGTCGGAAAAGATCGACAGCAAATACATCATGTTCTATGACGAGATGGGATTGCGGTATAACGGCGATATCCTTTTCCGCTACTTTTCACGATTCAAAAACAACGATAAAGTCGAGGTTTTCTTTTCTGCAAAGGTCGGCACTGAGGAATTTGAGCAGCTCACCGACGCAGAATATCCGAACATACTGGAATGCGGCTCGAAAAAGGCAACAATGCTGGCAGTCTGCTCGGATCTTATCTTTGCATCTGACTGCGATGTATATGAATCTCTGATGTTCAACAAAAATGACCTTTTGATGCTCAGAGATCTGCTTTCTGCCAAGATCATTTCTGATAAGAACTTCTTCATCACCTACGGCACTGCCCAGTTTGACAACCGCTTGCGGGACAACATACAGTTTTTCTTCTGCGCTTCCGAAAAAGAAAAGCAGCATATTCTCAGAGAGGTCTATGACTATGATGAAGCGATGATCCGTCTGACAGGATATCCGATCCTTGATACGCTTTCTGACGAAAGAGAAAAGCTGATCCTGATCGCTCCGGGCGATCGAAGACAGTTTTGTATATACGAAAACTCTGATTATTACCGATTCTCCGAAAGCCGCTTTTTCAGGCTCTATAACGATCTTCTGACCGACAACCGCCTGCATTCTGCACTGAAAGAGAAAGGATACCGCATTGCTTTGATGCTGCCCTTTACCATCGAAAAATATCTGCCGCTGTTTGCTTCCAGCGATGTCATCACCCTGTGTCCGACAAATGTCAGTTCTGAAACCGAGCTTGTCAAAAAAGCTTCCCTGCTCATCACTGACTACAGTGATCTTCAGTTCCGTTTTGCTTATCTCAACAAGCCGATCTGCTATTATTTTCCGCAGGGACTGCCCATTCCGCAGGAACTCAAAAACGAAGGTCTGGCAGACAACTGCTTTGGAAAGCTGTTTTTCGACCACGAAAAGTTAGTCGATCATCTGATACATGAGATCGGCGCTGACTTTCCCCAGCCCGAACCCTATCAAAAAATGTGCCGTGAGTTTTTTGCTTATCACGACAAACACAACTGCCGCAGGATTCTGAATACGGTCAAGGAAGTTTTTCTCTCCGATACCTATAATAATTAATGATCCGCACTCATTAAGCAAAACCTCCGCAGCGTCCGAAAATGCTGCGGAGGTTTTGTATCTCTGTAAAAAGTATGATAAATAATCGTTCACAAGGAAGTGATAACTGCCTGTCCTTTGCATACAATGATAATAGTTTGATGTTCAGAATAGACTTCCTCGGGAACCGGAGAAGTGCCGTATTACGCAGGATATTTTGTGCCGTAAAAAGCGTCTCGAGTGCAGCACTGCTTGGTGTCATGCAAGGGAGAGACACAAAGCCCGGTGCAAACGAAACAAGTAAGACGGTGCTTCGGAAGTCTCCGAGGAAGTCTAATGATCGTTTTTGATTTCGGAGGTCAGGATGGTTTTATATTTTTCCGCCACAGGCAACACAAGATTTGTCGCTGAAACACTCGGCGCTGCTATGAACGACAGCGTACTGGATCTGCTCAGCAGGATCAGAGAAAATGACATATCCGCCATTTGCTCAAAAAAGCCTTTTGTCATTTGCAGTCCCGTATATGTCAGCGAAATGCCGAGGTTCTTGATGAAGTTCCTGAAAAAAGTTCCTTTGCACGGAAACCGTAAAGTCTATTTTATCTTTACCGGCGCAGGTTACAGCGGTATCTCTGCCTACATTGGCAAAAAGCTCATGCAGAAAAAAGACATGGATGTGATGGGATATGAAGACGTTCCGATGCCCCAAAACTATATCGTCAGCAATTTGTTTTCGCAGGCAACCGAAGAAGATATCAAGAATACATTAGCTCGTGTGCAAAAAGAAATACCGCTCATCGCTGAAAAGATACGCAGGCAATTTCCGCTGAAACCATGCAATGCGCCGCTTCCCGAAAGAGTATTGACGATCCCTTTCAATCCTGTCTGGACAAGGCTGATGCAGCCGACCAAAAAGTTTTATGCGACTGCTAAGTGCATCGGCTGCGGCAAGTGTGAAAGGAT
>ONYV01000015.1 GCA_900322105.1 uncultured Eubacteriales bacterium
TGATAAATCTTCGGAAAACAGGCGATCGGCATATCAAGATGTCTGCCGATCAATACAAAACAGCGGTTCTCTCCTTTATCACAAGGAAAGGCACGATCCGCTGAATGATCTGACAATGACAGAAAAGGAAGGAGAAGAAGAAATGATACTTTGCAGTAAATGTAACAAAAGACCTGCGGTTGTGTTTGTTTCAAACACAGCAGACAGTTCGGATTCCGTTGGCTATTGCCTGACCTGCGCAAAAGAAATGGGCATTAAGCCCGTAACAGACATCATGGAAAAAATGGGGATCTCGGAAGAAGATCTGGATATGATGCAGAACCAGATGGGAGAGTTGATGGAATCGGGACTGATTCCGCAAGATATGGACGATATGATGCCGCCGCAGGGAGAAGAAGCGGAAATGATGGAACAGGAGGACGAGGACGGAGATTTCAGCCGAGGCGGTGCGCCGACCTTCCCGAATTTGTTCAAAAACCTGTTTAACGGCGGCAACGGTAAGAAAAATGCCGAAAAAGAAGAAAAAGGCAAGAAAGAAGACAGCAAGCCCAGAAAAAAGAAACGCAAGCATCTTGATGCCTACTGTACCGACCTGACAGGACGTGCCAGAGACGGTAAGCTCGACCGTATCATCGGCAGAGCCAAAGAACTGGATCGCGTGATCCAGATACTTAGCAGACGTACCAAAAATAACCCCTGTCTGATCGGTGAACCGGGCGTGGGTAAAACTGCCATTGCTGAAGGTCTGGCGCTTCGGATCGCAGCCGGGGAAGTGCCGATGCGTTTGCAGAAAAAGGAGATCCATTTGCTGGACATGACCGCGCTGGTGGCAGGCACACAGTTCAGAGGACAGTTTGAGAGTCGTATCAAGGGCTTGATCGACGAAGTTAAGGCGGACGGCAATATCATATTGTTTATCGATGAGGTACACAGTCTTGTCGGTACGGGTGATGCGGAAGGATCGATGAATGCCGCCAATATCCTGAAGCCTGCGCTTTCCAGAGGTGAAATACAGGTGATCGGCGCTACGACCTTCAATGAATATCGAAAATACATTGAAAAAGATGCTGCGCTGGAGCGCCGTTTCCAACCCGTGACCGTTGCTGAACCGTCCATCACGGATACCATAGAGGTGATCGGCGGCATTAAGGGTTATTATGAGGAGTATCACAGAGTGCGTCTGTCGGATGAGATCGTCAGAAAGTTAGTGATCCTTTCCGAACGGTATATCACAGATCGTTTTCTGCCCGACAAGGCGATCGACCTGCTGGACGAAGCCTGTACTCATGCCGCTCTGCGCAACAAAGAGTTAGAGGAATTTGACAAGAATACCGCAACGCTTTCCGATCTGAAACGGCAGGAAGAAGAACTGACAGGGGAAAGCGAGATCAACTACGAAAAATTGGCGACCGTTCGTTATGAGATCGCAAGACTTGAAAAAGTGATGAGCGAAACGAAAGAGGATTCTCTGAGTGCTGAGGTGACAGAAGAAGATATCGCCCATGTGATCGAACTTTGGACAGGGATCCCTGCTTCCAAGGTACAGGAAAATGAACTCAACAAATTAGCTGACCTTGAAGAAGCTCTCAAGAGCAAGGTGATCGGTCAGGACGAAGCAGTGGAGGCGCTTGCCGCAGCCGTGAAGCGCAGCAGAGTGCAGATCAGCCCGCGCCGCAGACCTGCGTCCTTTATCTTTGTCGGACCTACGGGAGTCGGCAAAACAGAACTGGTCAAGGTGCTTGCAGGCGAATTGTTCAATACGCCTGAAACTCTGATCCGTCTGGATATGTCGGAATACATGGAAAAGCATTCCGTATCCAAGATCATCGGTTCGCCTCCGGGATATGTCGGCTATGAAGAAGCAGGACAGGTAACGGAAAAGGTGCGCCGCCGTCCGTATTCCGTTTTGCTGTTTGACGAGATCGAAAAAGCCCATCCCGATGTACTGAATATTCTTTTGCAGATCCTGGATGAAGGCGTTTTGACGGATGCGCAGGGAAGAAAGGTCAATTTCAGCAATACGGTCATTGTGATGACTTCCAATGCAGGCAGCGAACGCAAAGAAAATGCTCTCGGCTTTGCCAAAACGGAAGCGGAAGCAACAGCGGACAAAGTACGGGCTGCGCTGTCAGAGTTCTTACGTCCCGAATTTCTCAGCCGTCTGGATGAGATCATCATCTTCAGACATCTGACCGAAGAGGATTTCTTTGCGATATCCGAGCTGATGCTGAAAGAATATATCGACACGCTGAAAGAAAAAGGGATCGTCTTTACCTTTGACGAAAGCGCACGCAGATGCCTTGCTAAAAAAGCATACGGCGGCAAGAGCGGCGCAAGAGATCTTCGCAACCTGATCCGCAGGGAAGTGGAGGACAAGATTGCCGCTGCTATCGTCAACAGCCGTCTGGGCGGCATTGCTGCAATACATCTTACCGCAGAAAATGACGAGGTCAAGCTGCAGATCCTCTGATACGCTGCCAAAAATGCTGATTAGCTCCAAGAGCCGATGGCGATCGTTCCATCGGCTTTCGGAGTTTTTTGTTTTGCTAATAAACCTGTTTCGTTTTGTAAAAAGCAGTGGGGTCTTTTACGTACACGTGTATGGGATCGAAGCGAACCGCTTGCGGCAGTAAAAAATGGTCAATTTTCAAAGCGGATGCTGTCTATTCAAAGACAAAACTGAATTTCGTGTTTCGGGTTGAATCTTTGGGAAGGATAGTGTATAATGAGAGAACATACCGTTTGCGGTAAATATTGAGTGAAAAGAAGGAATATATGATGGCACAAAATCCGATCGTTACCATAAAGATGCAAAACGGTGACGTGATCAAAGCAGAACTGTATCCCGAAAAAGCACCGAACACCGTCAACAATTTTATCAGCCTTATCAAAAAAGGCTACTACAACGGTCTGATCTTCCACCGTGTGATCAATGGATTCATGATTCAGGGCGGATGTCCTGACGGCGTTGGCACAGGCGGACCAGGGTATCACATCAAGGGCGAATTTTTGCAGAACGGCTTCAACAATGACCTGAAACACACCGCAGGCGTGCTTTCTATGGCGCGCGCGATGCATCCGAACTCTGCCGGTTCACAGTTCTTTATCATGCATAAGGATGCGCCCCATCTGGACGGCTCTTATGCCGCCTTTGGCAAGGTGACAGAGGGAATGGACGCAGTAAATGCCATCGCTGAGACCATGACAAACTACAACGACAGACCGCTCCAGCCGCAGGTGATGCAAACGGTAACGGTCGAGACCTTTGGCGTGGATTATCCCGAGCCTGAGACCGTCTGAACATTTTGATATCACAAACATAAAAAGCAGGTGTATCTTGTCCTTTGCAAGACAGATACACCTGCTTTGTTCGTTCGGTTCTGTTTCAGATATCACAAACGGACAGCAGGGTGAAGATCTGTGTGATATCGCTGTTATGATTCCGAAACATAGAATACATAGGCGGTAAACGGCGGCAGAGTGAGGCTCATACTGCCGTTTTCGAGTTTCACTTCGGGAGTGCTGCTATCGTTTGTAGAAAAGATGAGTTTTGCTTGTTTGTTCTCGTCAGGCAGCAGAACGCTGTAAGGCTGTTCGATGTTGCTGAAGTTGAAAACGCCCATGAGAGTTTGTTTTTTGCTCTTTCGGGTGATGGCGTAGATCAGCTTGTCCTCCTGATGACAGTCAGCCCATTCAAAGCCTGCCGGTTCATAATCCTCTTCTGACAGTGCAGGATTGTTGAGGTAGAGGTGGTTGAGCGCTTTCATATATTGATAAAATGCAGCATGGCGGGGGTCATCCTGCAAGAGCGAGAAATCCTGCTGACGTTTTTCGTCCCATTCACGCCACTGCGCCAGTTCGTTGCCCATGAAGTTCAGCTTTTTGCCGGGGTGCATGATCATATATAAGTACAGCAGTCTTGCCTGTGTCAGACGTTCTTCGGGCGTACCGCTGATCTTGTTGACGATCGTACCCTTGCCGTGAACGACTTCATCATGTGACAGCGGCAGAAGATAGTTTTCGTCCTCAAAATACAGCATAGAGAAAGTGAGCTTATGGTAATTTTCAGGACGTTTCTCAACAGGCAGCGCTAAAAAATCGAGGGTGTCATGCATCCAGCCGAGATCCCATTTATAGTCAAATCCAAGGCTGTTCTGATCGGCTCTTCCCGTAATGCCCTTGAAGCTGGTGCTGTCTTCTGCGATCAGCATACAGCCGGGGTTTGCCTTTTTGAGCTTTTGGTTCATGTTCTTGACAAAGCTGACGGCGTTTGCGTTCACGCCTCTGCGTTCGTCACCCTGCCAGAAAATGATATTGCTGATCGCATCCATCCGCAGACCGTCAAAGTGAAATTCTTTGAGCCAGTAATTGGCAGACGACTGCAAAAAGCTGCGGACTTCTCCTCTGGAATGCATAAAGTTGCAGCTGCCCCATTCACTTCTGCCAACGTCATTGTTGGGATATTCATACAGCGCCGAACCGTCAAACCGTGCCAGACCGTAGCTGTCGATTGCAAAATGGACGGGTACGAAATCAAGAATTACGCCGATCTCGTTTTGGTGCAGCCTGTCGATGAGTTTCTTGAGCTGTGTGGGTGTGCCGAAGCGAGAGGTCGGGGAGAAATAGCCTGTTGTCTGATAGCCCCAGCTTTCGTCACAAGGGTGTTCGCAGATCGGCAGAAATTCTACATAATTATAGCCGCTGTCCTTGAGGTAGGGGATCAGCACATCACCGAGTTCTTCATAATTGTACCAAGCGTCATTTCTGTCTTCGGGCTTTTTGAAAGAGCCTGCGTGCATTTCATAGATATTCAGCGGCTTGTTTTTCATATCCGTTCTTTTCTTCATCCACTGACTGTCATTGAAATGATAGCTGTCCATATCCCAGAGGATCGACTTATGCGCAGGGCGCAGCTCCATATAGTTGCCGTAGGGGTCGCAATGGTCGGTATATCCGCCGTTTGAATAGATCCTGTATTCATAAGTCATACCAAAAGCGGCATCGGGTACGGTCACTTCATAGAACTGCCCGTTATAGATCTTTTCCATCGGGATCACACGATCACCGAGCAGCAGTTCAAGTCTTTGTGCCTGCGGCGCAAAGGTGCGGAAGGTCGTGCCTTCGGGGGTGGTATGAGCACCTAAATACTCATAAGCGTCAAAAACTTCACCGGTGTAAAAGCCGTAAAAATCCATTTTGTACTCCTCCTCTGATTGACTTGTGTCGATAAACTTACTATAATCAATATAACAGGAAAGGTTTTGAAATACAATAGCCGAAATTAGTCTTTCGTCAAATAATAGACACTATTCCAATATTGACAAGGAGTACAGAGATATGGATCTTCGTGAAATGAAAACCAGACGCAGCATCACCAACGCCTTTATTGCCATTCGTTCCAAAAAGCCTTTAGAGCGTATCACCGTGAAGGAGCTTTGCGAAAAAGCAGAGGTCAGCAAAGCAACTTTCTATCTGCACTATCACGACATTTACGATCTTTCCGACACCCTCCAGCAAAACGTCATCAAGGACATCCTGAAATACGTGGAAACCCCCACGGATATGGTGCTGAACCCGAGAAAATCCGGCAAAGAGATGATCAACGGCTTCTATGCCAACCGTGGTATGGTAGCGACCCTCTTTTCAGGCTCTCAGTTTTCAAGACTGCCCGAAAGGCTCATTCAGGAGATCAAGACCGTCCTTTTTGAGCAGTATCCCGATCTGAAAAATGACGTATATGCAAACGTCCGCATCACTTATCAGCTCATGGGCAGTTTTTATGCCTATTATCAATATGAGCAGGAATACGGCTTTGAAGCAGTTCACGCCGCCGTTGACCGCATTTCGGGACTTTTTGAACAGGATATCAAAAACATTTCCTCACTGAGATATGATATTTTGACAGGAAATCAGTCTGAATGAGTACAACAAACGGAAATGCCGCCGAAAATGCTGACAGCAGCATTAAGGCTCCCCCGCACAAAGACCGCCTTACGGCTTAGCGCCGCCGCTGCTTGATCTTTTTCCGTCATCTTGCACCAAAATCCCTTGAAATACGTCAGTATTCCTGCGGAATTTTGATGCAATCTGACGAAAAAATCCACGGCGCATCTGCGGCACTATCTTTGTGCGGTATTGCCTTAGCTTTTCAGGAAGAAGCACACAGAAGATATTTGACAGTGGGGGAGATGGATGGTAGAATAAGGGAAGATGCGAAATGAGAAAACAGAAGCTGTTTGGATGGTGAACTTAGGATGGCGGTCATTACAGTAAACGATTTGTCGATGGAGTTCGGAGAGCAGAAACTCTTTGACAAAATGACTTTTGAAATACAGGAAGGCGACAGGGTTGGATTGATCGGCGTGAACGGCTGCGGAAAAACGACGCTTTTTAAGCTCCTGACGGGCGAATATGAACCGACAGGCGGCGAGATCGTGATCGGCAAAAACACCCGTATCAGCATTATGGAACAGCACGTCTGCCGCAATCTGGATATTTCGGCTTATGAAGAGGTGCTGACGGTCTTTCAGGATCTGATGGATGCGGAATACGAACTGGAAGTGCTGGGAGAGAAGATCGCCGCCAAAAACGGCGAACTGGATCAGATGGTGGAACGGCAGGCATTTTTGCACGATGAATTGACAAGACGTGACGGTCTGACGTACCGTGCAAGGGCAAGGTCTGCTCTGCTGGGGCTTGGTTTTGACGATGAGCATATCCATTTGCCCATCCGTTCTCTCAGCGGCGGTCAGAGAGCCAAACTGCAGCTTGCCAAGCTGCTGCTGTGCGATGCAAACTTCCTGCTGCTCGATGAGCCGACCAACCACCTTGATACGCACGCGGTGGAATGGCTCGAAGACTATCTGATGAATTGCCGGTGCAGCTTTCTGGTCATTTCTCATGACCGATATTTTCTTGACAAGATCACAAACCGCACCTTTGAACTGGAAAATAAGCGCATGACACCCTATAAAGGCAGCTATTCGGCATATCTTCCGCAGAGGGATGAACGCAGGCTGACTTCTCAAAGAGTGTATGACAATACTGTTAAAGAGATCGCCCGACTGGAAGGGATCATTGAGCAGCAACGGCGGTGGAATCGTGAGAAAAACATCAAGACCGCCGAAAGCAAACAGAAGATCATTGACAAGTTAGAGCAGAACCTTGAACGCCCCGAAAAGCTGCCCGAAAGCATGGTCTTCAAGCTCGGCATCGGTGAGCAGAGCGGCGAAGATGTTCTCGAAGTCAGCGGACTTGCGCTTTCGTTCGGAAATCAGCCGCTGTTTCGGAATGTTTCGATGGAAGTCCACCGTGGGGAGAAGATATTTATCTTAGGACCGAACGGCTGCGGTAAAACGTCCCTCATCAAGACGCTTTTGGGACAATATACGGCGCAGCAGGGACGCATACGCTATGGCGTGGGTGTCAAAAAAGGTTACTACGATCAGATACAAAGCGACATGGACAGCAGTAAGACCGTGTTTGAAGAGATCGCGGATCATTTTCCTGCGATGACGAATACAGAGATCCGCAGCACGCTGGCAAAGCTGCTGTTCAAAAATGATGATGTATTCAAGCCGCTGTCGTCCCTCAGCGGCGGCGAACGTGCCAAAGTCCTGCTGACAGAGCTGATGCTGTCAAGAGCAAATTTCCTGCTGCTGGACGAACCGACCAATCATCTGGACATCAATTCCTGCGAAGCACTGCAAAGCGCTCTGGAACAGTATGAGGGGACGCTTTTGATCGTATCCCACGACCGCTACCTCATCAACAGTTTAGCGGACAAGATTTTTTATCTTACACCTGACGGGATTCAGGTGTATGAGGGGAACTATGAAGACTTTCTGAAAAAGTACCGACCCTTTGATACCATCAAAACAGAAGCCGTACAAGCACCCTCCGAAAAACAGACGGAATACAAAAACAAGAAAGAAAAGGATGCCCTGCGCCGCAAATATAAAGTGCGTCTTTCAAAGATCGAAACAGACATTTCCGAAACAGAGGACAGGATCACACTGTTGAACGAGCAAATGAGCGAACCCGAAAACGCCTGTGATTATGAGAAAACGCTTTCTTTGTCGGAAGAACTTGACAAAAGCCGCCATGCCCTTGACAGTCTGTATGAAGAATGGGAAAAGGTATCTTTGTGGCTGGATGAGAATACATAACAGACTTCTCCGGTTTCCGAGGAAGTCTAATAAAAAAACAGCGCAGACGCTTTGTCTGTGCTGTTTGCGGAAATGCAGGATAGAAGGCAGCTCAAGCCTTTGTTTCATCATACAGGAAAGGACGGATATCCGCCAAAAATTCCTCGGACGGTTCTTCATCGGGCAGTTCAAGCGTCATAGGGTCTGTAATATCCAGACTGATGATGCCGATCAGGGAATGAGCGTCGATGGTATAGACATCGGAAATGAGATTGATCTTCAGCTTATCGTATTTGGCTGTAATGGCGGCAAACTGCTTGACATTGTTGAGATCGTGCAAAAAAATCATTGTACTGTACATGGGGCAACCTCCGTCCTTTCGGATATTCTCTTTTCCCGGCTTGGGTTTGGAAACTTACAAGTTCCTGACTCTGTGCCTTACCGTTTGTGTTAGCTATATTTTATCAATATTTGAGAGCAAGGTCAATCGGAATTTTCAAAAAATCCCCTGTTTTCAGGCATTTTATGACAATTTCGGATGATAAACCATAATTACGGTTTTATGTCGCAAATTTTAGTCTTTTCTGACAAGTGAGGTTGAAAATGGAATGAAAGTAAAAATACTGACGCTGGGATGCAAAGTGAATCAGTTTGAATCGCAGGCAATGTATCGGATGCTGTCGCAGGACGGCTATGAGATCGCAGACGAAAACGAGAGTGCAGATGTTGTGGTCATCAATTCCTGCGCTGTCACCAAAGCAAGCGAACAAAAAGCGGTCAAGCTGATCCACCGTTTGAGGAGAGAAGCGCCGTTTTCTGTTATCGTGCTGACAGGCTGCATGGCGCAGGCGATCGACAATGCGGGAGATACGCTGCCTGAAGTGGACATCGTTCTGGGAAACAAGCGCAGAGAAGACCTCATCCCTGCGCTGAAACGATATTTTGACGAACAGAAGCGCTTTACCTTTGTAGAACAATATGATAAAAAAGACCCCTATGAACACTTGACGGTCGATGATTTTCTGAACCGTACCAGAGCCTTTCTCAAGATCGAAGACGGCTGCAACCGTTTCTGCTCGTACTGTATCATTCCCTATGCAAGAGGGCGTGTGCGTTCCTGTTCGCTCGATTATATCCGTCAGGAGATCGCATCCTTTGCAAGAGGCGGCTATCATGAAGTCGTGCTGATCGGCATCAATCTGTCTTCCTTTGGTACGGATACGGGGGACAACTTTGCAGACGCTGTGTCGGCTGCGTGTGAAGCGTCGGATATGCGCATTCGCTTAGGGTCTCTCGAACCTGAATCGATGGACTTGCAGACCCTCAAGAAACTTTCGCAGTACAGCAATTTCTGTCCGCAGTTCCATTTAGCTTTGCAAAGCGGCTGCAACGCTACCCTCAAACGGATGAACAGACATTATACTGTTGAAGAATATGAAGAGATCGTCAAAAATATCCGTACCGTGTTCAAAAATCCTTCGATCACCACCGATATCATGGTAGGCTTTCCTGAAGAGAGTGAAGAGGAATTTGAACAGTCGGTGGCGTTTGTGCGGAAGATCGGCTTTGCAAGAGTGCATACGTTTCCGTATTCCAGACGACCCGGAACCGTGGCGGACAGGGCAAAGGGACAGATTTCTCCCGAAATAAAAAAACAGCGCGCCGCTAAAATGGCGCAGGCAGCCGCAGAAGGCGCACAGGATTTCTTTATGTCGCAGTTGGGACTGGTGGAGCAGGTATTGATCGAAACACGCAGCAAGGACGGTCTTTATGAAGGCTACACGATGAATTATACCCCCGTTCGCCTGAAAACCGCCCCCAAAAACATCAACCGTATCTTAAACGTCCGTTTGAAAAGCATCAGCCCTGACGGGACGTATCTTCTGGGAGAGGAAGAAACGGAGCTTGTATGAAGGAACAAAAAGGGATTCCTGCATTTGATGCGGAGAATTAAATAAGTATCGGTTTGAAATACTGTAAATTTTGTATAGACTGCCAAAAAAATGAAGGAAATATCATCAAAATACACCTATACAGAAAGCAGAATCAGTAGTATAATGATAGTTGTACAAAAGGGTCATCATGCAGTCATTACCGAAAGGAGTATATAAGTTATGAAAGAAATCATCACAAAAAGAGCCGCTAAAACGATATACCGTGACGGAGACAACGCCGTGAAGCTGTTTTCATCGCAGTACCCGAAATCCGATATCCTGAACGAGGCGCTCAATCAGGCAAGAGTGGAAGAAACAGGTCTGCCGATCCCTGCTTTGAAGGAAGTTTCCGTCATCAACGGCGAATGGGCGATCACGATGGAATATGTCGAAGGCAAAACGCTCTGGCAGATCATGTGCGAAGATCCCGACAACATGGACAAGTATATGGATCAGTTTATTGATCTTCAACTTCTGGTGCAGAGCAAAAGAGCGCCGCTGCTCAACAAGCTCAAGGACAAGATGAACCGCAAAATTTCCTCCCTTGGCGGACAACTGGATGCTACCATCCGCTATGAACTGCACACACGTCTGGAGAGTATGCCCAAGCACAACAAAGTTTGTCACGGTGACTTCAACCCCAGCAATATTATCATCGATAATAACGGTGATCCCCATATCATCGACTGGTCACACGTGACGCAGGGCAACGGCGCAGCGGACGCCGCAAGAACGTATCTGCTCTTTGCGCTCAAGGACAAGGCGCTTGCGGACAAGTATCTGGATATGTTCTGCAAAAAGACGGATACTGCCCGTCAGTACATTCAGCAGTGGCTGCCCATCGTTGCCGCTTCTCAGCTTGTCAAGCGCATTCCCGGCGAAGAGGAATTTCTCAAGCGCTGGGTAGACGTGGTAGATTATTCATAAATCCTGAATGCTGCGATAGGTCTGCAAACTTATTTTTCTGACACTGTGTCGGAATTATCTCTCGGCTCACGGGTGGGAACTTTCCCTCTCATGAGCCGATTTTTTGCCCGAAAAATTCCGTCAACGCTGTCGGGTGTTCAGTTCTCTACGGCGTCAGTGATTTTTGTGAAAAACGTAGAAAAACAGTCAAAAAAAGAAAGGCGGCT
>ONYV01000182.1 GCA_900322105.1 uncultured Eubacteriales bacterium
AATAGAAGAGAATGAGAATAATATATTGCAGATGAAAAATCAATGGTGGTCTTTAGTGGTTATGTTGGTGATAACCCATCCTATTTGTCTTATCGCATAAAAAATTATCGTGACCATAAGCAGATTAAGGTTAATGGTGAAATGGTTGAACCCTTACAACTCTTAGAAGGAACATTTATCGGACTGAATCTTCCCCAAGGCAGCTATGATATTGAATTTAGATATCATGTGCCGGGACTTAAGACAGGGGCAATAATATCCATTATCAGCCTTTTATTAATTGTAGATAATGTCGAGCATTATGTTAACCACATCCAATCGATAAGCGCATTGTTCTTGTTATTATTTCTTCAGAAAACTAAATGCCTGTATATTAAATTAGTAAGCATACAGGCATTTGGTCATTTTATACTTTCTCATTCGCCCCGGAACCACGCCAGGATCCGCTGACCGAAAGTCAGCTTTTCCTCCGGTTCGTTTTCCGTGGACATAACGATCTTCTCCGGCATCGGAGACCCTGTCTCCTCCGTCGGATCAACGGATACCGGCTGGACAGGCGCAGGCTCTTCCTCCGAGCATCGGATTTCCCGGAAATACCAGTAGAGGGATTCCTGACTGGAGGTACCCTCTCCGCCTTCCAAACGAAGATAGGTCCCGTCGGGCTGCATGACTCTGCCCTTCTCATTGTCCTCCCGGAAGGCATCCAAAATATGGCGGACCTGATCTTTACGCAGGATCATGTGGACAATGTGGTCAGAGCCTATTCTGTGCCGCAAAAGACCGATACGAACGCTCAGGCGATCAACCGGCTCATCCTTAAAGACGGCAGACTGCCGAAAAACGAGGGCGAATGCGCCATAGAAAGCTATTTCCTCGGAATGTCGGGCTATCATATCGGCGATACCATCGAGCTGAATCCTGCCGTTGAGGGAAAAGAAACGTTAAGCATGGTTCGGCATTTGCAATATAAGATCGTAGGTGTGGTGGATTCGCCGCTGTATCTGACGTATCTGCGCGGCAATACGAATATCGGTGACGGTTCGGTGACGTTTTATATCATGCTGCCGCCTGAGGAGTTTGCCTATGAGAGATATACGAGTGTCTATCTGCGGACAAAAGCGTCCAAAACGCCGTATCAGGATCTGACGGAGGAATATAAGGATACGATCGCCAAAGAGAAAGAAATGCTGGAGGACTTTTCAAAGCAGAGCATTCAGCGGTTTAACGAAACCACCCTTGCGGATGCGCAGCAGCAGTTTGCGGATGCAAAGCAGGAGTTTCAGGATAAAAAAGAAGAAGCGCTGCAAAAATTAGAGGACGGCGCTTTGAAGCTGATGCAGGGAGAACAGGAATATTTTGAGAAGTTAGGTGACGGAAAAAAACAGTTGGATGACGGCGAAAAGGAACTGAATGAGGGCAAAGAACAGCTTGAAAAGGGTCAGCAGGACTACAAAACAGGCATTGAAGACGCCAAAAAGAAGCTGACGGACGCACAGGCGCAGTATGACGAGGGGCTTGCAAAATATACGGCGGCGAAAGCGGAATTTGACGCGCAGGAGCTGAATTTCTATTCGTCCGTGAAGCCGCAGGCAGAAAGCAAGCTCTCGATGCTGAAAACCTTTATTGATGTTTGTAATCAGGCGATCCTTGAAGTGGGGGACAGGATCGAACGGCTTGAAAAAAGTGAGGAACTGTCAGAAGCCGGGAAAGCGACCCTTCAGGAGCTGAAAGTGACGCTGACAGGCTATCAGGATACGCTTGCTGAGTATCAGAAACAGTATGACGAAGGGATGAAACAGCTTTCAAGCGGAGAAGAACAGCTCAAAGCGGCACGCAGTCAGCTCAATGATGCCAAGATCGAACTGGACAAAGCCTCCGGTCAGCTTTCTTCGGGAAAATTAGAATATGAAACAGCGCTGACAACAGGCGCTATGGAGCTGCAGGCGGCTCAGGCAAAGGTCACACAGGGGGAAGCGCAGCTCATCAGCGGCAAAGCGGAAATGAAGGAACTGTCGGAGCAGGGAATGCTGACGCTCAAAAAGGGCAGAGAGGAACTTGCAAAGGGCAGATATGAAGCGAAAACACAGCTTGCGGATGCGGAAAAACAGCTGACAGACGCAGAAGACAAGCTCAGCGCTTTGCAGGATGCCAAATGGCTCATCTACGACAGAAACGACAATCCCGGCTATTCGGGACTGGAAGACGATGCCAACCGTGTGGACAGCATTTCTCAGGTGTTCCCCGTGTTCTTCCTGCTGATTGCAGGTCTTGTGTGCTTTACCACCATGACGAGAATGGTCGAGGAGCGCAGAACGGAAACGGGTACATTAAAGGCGCTGGGCTATTCAAGCTTTGCGATCGCCAAAAAATATCTGATCTATGGCAGTATCGCCGCCGTGGCAGGCTGTATCATCGGCGGCGCTCTGGGTATTTCAACACTGCCGCTGATCATCGTCAATACTTACGGCATCATGTACACCCTGCCGCCAACGATATTGACCGTGAACTGGCTCAGCTACATTTCTGCTTCCGTGGCAGGTATTCTGTGTATCAGTCTGGTGTCGCTCTTTGCGGTATATAAAGACCTGACTTTGCAGCCTGCTACCCTCATGCGCCCAAAAGCGCCAAAGCCCGGAAAGCGTATTTTGCTGGAATATATCAAGCCCGTTTGGAACATGATGAACTTTACTTCAAAGGTGACGGCAAGAAATCTGTTTCGCTATAAGGCAAGGTTCTTTATGACGGTCATCGGCGTAGCAGGATGTACGGCGCTGATCGTAGCCGCATGGGGGTTGAGGGATTCTATCACAGGAATTGCCGATCTGCAGTTCAGGCAGCTGACAAGGTACGATCAGATCTATGCGCTGTCAGAAGCGGATACAGCGCAGAACAAAGCCTATCTGATGACGAGATTTCACAGTGACGAGCGTTTTGAAAATACACTTCTCGGACACATGAGCTGGTGTGATATCGCTGACGCAAAGGAAAAGAAAACGATGTCTGTCCGTTTCATGATGGGTGAGGATGCAGAACAGTTCCGTGAGATGTTTATCCTCAGGGACAGAAACACACAAGAGCCGATCCGACTGACGGACGAGGGCGTTGTTGTCACAGAGCGTATTGGAGAGGTGCTGGGACTGAAAGAAGGCGACAGTGTTGTGCTGACGCTTGAGGACGAAAAATACACCTGTCCTGTCACGGGCTTTACGGAAAATTATGCAGGCAGTATCGGCTATATGACACCTGCGTATTATCAGAAGCTCACGGGAAAGGAACTGAAATATGATCTTGTGTTCACCCGTACCGCAGAGGATGCAAAGGACAGTGAACACGAGCTTGCCAATGACTATATGAAGCAGGACGATATCATCACCGTTACCTCCATCACCGAACAGGTCAACACGATTCTTCCTGAAATCCGGAAAACCATGAAGATTTTCGGCGCGCTGTTCAATACTTTCATTCTTGTGGAATATGAGGACCAGCTGCTGCTGGTCGACCAGCACGCGCGGTGCCGCTGTCGGAATGGGGCTTGGCAGTGTGTTCTGCAATTTCATCATTGAAGCCATTCAGATGGACAACGTGATGTTCCCGAAAGTCATCACCTTCTGGAGTTACATCATCAGCTTCCTTCTTACACTGCTGTTCTCTCTCTTTGTCAACTTCTTCATGTACTTCAAAATGAACAAGATCAGCATGGTAGAATCTCTAAAAAGCATAGAATAAAACAGACTTCCCCACAGCGGCGGCGGCGCAGAGCCTGCGGCGGCAAGCTGCCGCTCCCAATTGGGGAATCACTGGTATTCTTTCTTCGCACCGCCGCCGCAAGCCGAAAGGCTTGCTTTGGGCTTACTTTCTTTCGGCACGGAATATCTTGATGCTATGAGTTGGCA
>ONYV01000161.1 GCA_900322105.1 uncultured Eubacteriales bacterium
TGCTTTCAGCGACGAATAAAGTGTATGGTGCGATTCATACCATGTATAAGGACGAACGGCAGAGTGTTCCGCTCTGTGCGGAGCTGACGGTCAAAAAAAACAGTGTGGTAACACTTTCGGTCAGCGACAGGGAGGGACACTGCGCAAAAGCGGAAGGCGCAGCGCCGCAGCAGGCTCTCAAAGCAGCGCTGAATGCGGAAAAGTGCGCTTCCTACATCCGCAAAACAGGCGGTACACCGTTTTATATCGAAGAGTTTAGGGCAGAGGTGGAGGACGGCTTATCGCTGACGGGCGCAGAACTGAACAGCGTCAGACGCAAAGCGCTGGAGGATCTGTTATCTCAGCGGACAAAACGCTTGCCTGTCAGTTTCACGCAGACACCGCTTCCCACAGTCGGTACACGCAGTCAGAAGCAGCCGAAATACTATCGTGCAAGGTTTACAAGCGACGATATCCCCGATGACTTTTTAGAATGCGAATTGATCTATGTTCCGCTCAGTCTGAGCAACGAAAAATTAGAGAAGCTGATGGACAGGGGCTTTGCCGTTGCCGCAGAGATACCGCGAGGAATGTTCGGACTGGAAAGAAAGATCTTCGATGATCTGAAACGGGTGCAGGCGCTTGGCATCAATGAAGTGTTAGCGTCCAACATTGGCGCTGTGGCGATGGCAAAGGAGCTTGGAATGGACATTCACGGCGGTTTCGGGCTGAATATCACGAACACAGCGTCCCTTTGTGCGGCGGAACAGGCAGGATTGATGGATGTAGAGGTGTCGTTTGAATTGACGCTCGATCAGATCAGCAAACTGGGCGGCAGGATTCCGATCGGTATCGTTGCAGGAGGATATCTTCCGCTGATGCTGTGCCGAAATTATCCCGGCGGCAAAAGACCCGAAAAAGGAAAGCAATTTCTGATCGACAGAAAAGGCTTGTCCTTTCCGCTGAAGAGCAGCGGAAATTGTACGGAAGTGCTGAACAGCGTACCGCTGGAGTTAGCGGACAGAAAGCGTGAGATCCTCGGCGCAGATTTTCTGACGTTCCGTTTTAGTGTTGAAAACTCGGTGGAAAGTGGGGAAACTTTCCGACTTTTCAACAGCGGAATCGGTCGAAAAGGTGCGATCACACGTGGTTTATACTATCGTGGTGTGGAATAGTTGAAATTGTTAAGTTGAAAAGTTGAAACTGTGGAAAACTGAACATTGTCGAAAATACATATGTTTTTGTGCAGAAATATTTCACAAGGCAAGACCTGCGGATGTGAGCCTTTAGCGGTTTTGCAAAGGGAATGTAACAGAAAGAGCGCAGGCTGACGGAGTTATTTTTGACAGAAGATCATTTCAAAAGGAGTATGAACATGGAACAGAATCTGAATGTAGTAAAGGTAAAAAAATTAAAGGAAAACGCAGTGCTGCCGAAAAGAGCGACAGAAGGGTCGGCAGGCGCTGACTTGTATGCGTGCATTGATGAGCCGATCACCATCCGTCCGGGCGATTTGGTGAAGATCCCGACAGGTATCGCCATTGAATTAGCGGACAAGAATTTAGCGGCGTTCCTCTTTGCCAGAAGCGGTCTGGGCGTAAAGCACGGCATCACCCTCAGCAACAGCGTTGGCGTTGTGGACAGTGACTATCGGGGAGAGATCTGCGTAGGTCTTTGTAATGTTTCGGACAAGGAATATACGGTCAGTCCGATGGAAAGAGTGGCGCAGATGGTCATTATGCCCGTTATCGGCGCGCAATTTGTCGAAGCAGAGAGCCTTTCCGACACCGAAAGAGGCGAAGGCGGTTTCGGTTCGAGCGGAAAGCAGTGATACATAGCAGATATAGTTGGTCGTTTTGTAAAACTCTACAAAATATCCTGTGATACTGCGCCTTTTTTGATGAAAACGCAGAAGTCGCCCATCCGACATTTTTTTGCAGAAGTTTCCCTTCTTTCGGTCTATAATCAATTATGGCAGCGGCGCTGACAGAAGGAGCGAAAGGGGCAGAGAGATGTTTACAAGGGATATCGGCATTGATCTTGGCACAGCAAACACACTGGTCTATATGAAAGGGAAAGGGATCGTGATGCGTGAGCCTTCGGTGGTAGCGGTAGACATCCGTTCCGAAAGTGTGCTGGCAGTCGGAACAGAAGCGAAGGAGATGATCGGACGAACGCCCGGCTCGATCGCTGCGGTGCGTCCGCTGAAAGATGGTGTGATCGCCGATTTCGATATTACTGCTGCGATGCTGCACCGTTTTATCCGTCAGACTGTCCGCACATCCTTTTTCCGTAAACCGAGGGTGATCGTCTGTATTCCCTCGGGCTGTACGGAGGTGGAGCGCAGAGCGGTTGAGGATGCCGTGATGAGAGCAGGCGCAAAGCAGGTAAGTCTGATCGAGGAACCGATGGCGGCGGCGATCGGCGCAGGGCTGCCTGTGGAAGAACCGACAGGATGTATGGTCGTGGATATCGGCGGTGGCACGTCAGAGGTGGCGGTGATCTCGCTGGATGATATCGTGACGGCGTGTTCGGTCAGAGTGGCAGGGGATAAGTTTGATGAAGCGATCATACAATATGTCAAAAAAAAGAACAATCTCCTCATCGGAGAGAGAACCGCAGAGGAGATCAAGCTCTCGATCGGCTCGGCGTACCCGTATAAAGGGGAAGGCAGCATACAGATCAAGGGACGGAATCTCTTGGACGGTCTGCCAAAAGATGTTGTGATCACGGCATCTGAGGTGAGGGATGCGCTGACAGATCCGCTGTCGGTCATCATTGATGCGGTACGGACAACGCTTGAAAAAACGCCGCCCGAGCTTTCGGCGGATATCATCGACAACGGGGTGTATCTATCGGGAGGCGGAGCGCTGCTGCGTGGGCTTGACCGTCTGATTGCTCAGGAAACAGGGATGCCTGTACATACTGCGGAAAGTCCGATGGACTGTGTGGCGGACGGAACAGGCCGCCGTCTGGACAGACTGTCAAAAAAACTGCCGATGAAACATTAAGGCAAGCTGTGTGATGAATGATAACGGATCGGGTGAACAGTATTTCTTTAGAAAAAGGCTGCTGAGGTCGATGTGCGAAACGGTGGAGTGAGAGAGAAATGAAACGGCTATTTTCATTACGCAGCTTTAGAGTGATGGTGTCGGTCGTTATCTTTTTTCTGATCGCTGCGCTGATCTCGTCGGGCAGCAGCAGCGTCAGCCGTTTTCTGACGAGCTTTTTGCTCACGCCGTTTCAGCGTATCACGACTGACGCTGCCAAAAAGACAGCAGACGCTCTTATGCCGTCAAAAACATACGAAGAACTGTCGGAGGAAAACAAACAGCTCAGTGAAGAAAACCGCCGTCTGAACCGTCTTTTGGCAGACTATTATGAGATTCGGCGTGAGAACGAAGAGCTGGAGCGGTTCTACAGCATTAAAAGGGAAAATCGGGATTATTCCGTTTTGCCGTCTCGGGTGATTGGAAGAGACAGCAACGAAAACTTTTGCGGTTTTACGCTGGATCGGGGCAGTATGGACGGTGTGGAGATCAACGACCCTGTGATGACGGAAAACGGACTGGTCGGCTGGGTGTCAGAGGTATCGTCAAAGAGCTGCATTGTCAGTACGATCCTGTCGCCTGACGCATCTGTCGGGGTGATCGTCAGCAGAACGGGAGAAGGCGGCGTGATCACAGGAGATGCCGTATCAGCAGATGAAAACCTGACAAATCTGAGGAATCTGTCCCCTCATCATACCGTCAGGATACAGGATTTGATCGTCACATCGGGCGCAGGAGGGATCTTTCCGAAAAACATCCCCGTAGGACAGGTGAAG
>ONYV01000253.1 GCA_900322105.1 uncultured Eubacteriales bacterium
TCTCCGCTTGGAGTATCTGTGTTTTCGCGTGCCGTAAATGCTATCAAGGAAGCAGACAAGCAGTATCAGCGCCTTATCTGGGAGTATAAAGCTACAGAGGCCGCTATTGATGCCTCTGATGATGCGTTTGATGTCGATATCAACGGCAAGCCGATCCTGCCGGAAGGCAAGGAGCGCCTCTACCGTATTAACTCCCTTGACTCAGCCAAGACAGGTGGTTCGGATCTGTTCAAGCCGTGGACGCCTGCCATTCGTGATGAAAACTACATCCGTGGCATGAATAGAATGCTGATGCAGATCGAGGACCTCTGCTGTGTAGCTCGCGGTACCATTTCCGATCTCAATCAAGATGTTAAGACGGCTACGGAGATTATCACCACAAAACAACGTACATACTCTACGATTTCAGATATACAATCATCCCTTGAAAATTCGCTTGACCGCCTTGTGATCGCAATTGAAGAACTTGCGATCCTCTATCATCTGTGCCCGGCAGGAGAGTATGAATGTGCATATGTCTGGGATGACAGCGTTATTGTTGATGCCAACACCGAAAGAATGCGCGATCTGCAGGAGGTTACTCAGGGCTTGTTAGGCGAGTATGAGTACCGTATGACATGGCGCGGTGAGGACGAAGAAACTGCACGGAAAAAAATCGACGAAATAAAATCAGGAAGGTCCGACAATCAAATCCTCTTTGGCAATGAGGACGAAGAAGACGACGAAAGCGATGATGACGAATGATATTAACACCTCGATACCTCGCCGGTGTTGCCGATGGCGTTGTTGATATCTTCTCTCAAGCGGAAAATGAGATACTCGCAGATATAGCCAGGCGGATCGTGAAGACCGGTGGCGTTTCAAATACTGCCGGGTGGCAACTTCAAAAAATGCGCGAAGCCGGTATGCTCAACGAAGACACAGTGAAACAGCTTGCAGCTGCTACCAATCAGAGCGAAGCTGAAATTCAGCGAATGCTAAAGGAGAGCTACAAAAGGGCTTTATCTTTTGATATCGATGTTATTCCCGCTGATCTGAAAATGTCGTTCTCTCAGGTGATGAACAACCCTGCGTTTCGGGCGATAATGCTCCAGGGCGTAAATAACGCTAAGCAGCTTGTCAGCAACTTCACGAAAACAACGGCAGGTGCGGCACAGACCGCGTTTTTTAATTCGCTTGACGTTTCATACCTGCAATACGTTACAGGCGCTGTGACGCGCGAAGAAGCCGTAAGATCGGCGCTTAAGAAACTTGCTCAACAAGGGATTTTCAAAGTCGCATATCCTCAGAATAATGGCGGCGTACTCTACACATCTGTAGAAGCGGCAGTCCGCAGAGCTTTGACAACCGCTGTCAATCAAAGCTGTGCGAAACTGCAGATTGCCAATTGCGATATGCTTGGGACGGATCTGGTGGAGACCACAGCACACATGGGTGCACGCCCATCTCACGCAGTGTGGCAGGGTAAAATATTCAGCAGAAGCGGCTCGTCGAAGAAATATCCTGATTTTGTGAAATCAACAGGATATGGAACCGGAGACGGACTGTGTGGCTGGAACTGTCGCCATAGCTTTTTCCCGTATTTTGAGGGCTACTCAACGCCTGCTTATGATATGAGCAAATTCGACAGCGAAGAGAATGCCAGGCTATATGAGGAAGAGCAGAAACAACGTCGCTATGAGAGAATGGTTCGTGAAGCGAAACGAGAGGTTAGCACGCTGGAGGCAGGGTTAGATGCAGCTGAATCTGCAGAACTGCAGGAAGGTCTTACAGCTGATCTCCGGCAAGCGAAGCAAAAGCTCAGAAACCGACAGAAACTCCTGCGCGAATATTGCGAGGATCACGACCTATATAACGACTACTCTCGTACATATACACCAGGATACAACGGAATAAGTAGGACGAAAATTGTCAGTGCAAAAACTCCCAAAACCAAATAACATTGCGCTTAGAGCGCACGTCCTGAACATGACGTTAAAAGGTTCTTTTTTATGTCAAATTTTCTCTACTCCTGCGGAGATATAAACAGCGGGATAGCCAGATGTCAGAGTGAACTGACGTTTAATAAAATCAGGCGAAAAAATGGAGGTACACCTATGTACGAATTCTTAAAAGCACTGTTCAACGACGAAAGTGGAAATCCGACTTCACTGACATTCGACCAGCTTACAGAAAGACTGTCCGCGGCCACGGACATCAAACTGGCGAATATCGCCGATGGTGGATATGTCTCAAAAGAAAAGCATACCGCCAAGATTACCGAGTTGAACGGCGTAAGGCAGCAGCTCGACGAAGCAAACAGAGAGATTCAGTCCTATAAGGATATGGATATCGATGGTATCAAGCAGAAGGCGAGCGAATGGGAGAACAAATACAACACCGAAACGGCGGCACTCAATGAGAAACTTGCCCAGCAGGAGAGAGCATTTGCGCGCGATCTGTTCTTCAAGAGCTATCAGTTTTCCTCGCAGTTTGCCGAGGATGGCGTGAAAGCGGCGTTTGACAAGCAGGGTTTCAAACTCGTTGATGGCGAGTTCATGGGTGCAAAAGACTACATGAACAAGCTGATGACCGAAGACGCGACAAA
>ONYV01000165.1 GCA_900322105.1 uncultured Eubacteriales bacterium
GTGGCAGCTGCCCGTATTCTTCAGAAGTTCGCTGATACACATGAACATTTTCATGTAAAGACAGGTTATCTTGACAATGAGGTCATCAGCCTCGAAAAGATCAAGAGCCTTGCAAAGCTGCCCTCAAGAGAGGTTCTGCTTGCAAACGTACTGGGTGCTTTCCAAGCACCGATCGCATCTTTCGCAAGAGCTGTACAGGCAATTGTCGACAAGAGCGGCGAAGCTCCTGCGGATGCAGAAGCTGCTGAAGCTTGATCAAAACAAAAAAATCCTAAAATTTGGAGGTAAATTAAAATGGCATCTGAAAAAGTTACTGCTATTGTAGAAGAATTAAAAGGTCTTACCGTTCTCGAGCTTTCTGAGCTGGTACACGCTGTAGAGGATGAGTTCGGTGTATCCGCTGCTGCTGCTGTTGCTGTTGCAGCTCCTGCTGAGGGCGGCGCTGCAGCTGCTGCTGAGCAGACAGAGTTCGACGTTATCCTGAAGGCTCCGGGCGCCGGCAAGATCAACGTTATTAAGGTTGTTCGCGCTATCACAGGTCTTGGTCTGAAGGAAGCTAAGGCTCTCGTTGACGAGGCTCCGAAGCCGGTTAAGGAAGCTGTCAGCAAGGATGAGGCTGAGTCTATCAAGAAGCAGCTCGAAGAGGCTGGCGCTGAGGTAGAAGTAAAGTAATTCTTACCTGAGGGTATAGAAGCAAGGAAAGCAACTGCTTTCACAGATCACACCATAGGAGGTGCAAAAACATGGCAAAATGTGAAATTTGCGGTAAGGGAGTTACCTTTGGTATCAAAGTATCTCACTCACACAGACGCTCAAACAGAACATGGAAGCCAAACGTCGTTAAGGTTAAGGCGATAGTAAACGGCAGTCCGAAACGCGTTAATGTCTGCACCCGTTGCCTTCGTTCAGGTAAGGTTACCAGAGCCGTATAAGTCATCGGCTATGAGGATAGCGGATAGCGACAGAGCACGCTAAAGTTACGATTTTTGAACACGTCATTCTTTGGAATGGCGTGTTTTTTTGGCGCATTTGCGCCGAGCGAAGTGTCTCTCCCTTGCATGACACCAAGCAGTGCTGCACTCGAGACACTTTTTACGGCACAAAATATCCTGCGTAATACGGCGCTTCTCCGGTTCCCGAGGAAGTCTATTCATTTACCGAAAACAACGACCTCTGAAAACCGGATCTCAGTCTGGTTTTCAGAGGTCGTGTCTGATTCGGACAGTTTTGTATTTTATATAGCGATCAGTTTTTCAGACTCTGCATCGGTGCAGGGATCCTGCCGCCGCGGGAGATGAACTTTGCAGGGGATTTCGGGTTGATGTCCATGATCGGACCGTTGCCCAGCAGACCGCCGAAATTCAGTTCTTCGCCTGCTTTTTTGCCGATGGCAGGGATCAGACGAACGGCAGTCGTTTTGGAATTGACCATACCGATGGCGGCTTCGTCTGCAATAATGCCCGAAATGATCTCCGCCGTGGTATCGCCCGGAATGGCGATCATATCAAGACCGACGGAGCAAACAGCGGTCATTGCTTCCAATTTTGTCAGCGAAAGCGCCTTGCTTCTGGCTGCTTCGATCATGCCTGCGTCTTCTGTAACGGGAATGAATGCGCCTGAAAGTCCGCCGACATGAGAAGACGCCATCACGCCGCCTTTTTTCACGGCATCATTGAGCAGCGCAAGACACGCTGTCGTACCGTGAGCGCCGCACTGCTCCAGTCCCATTTCTTCTAAGATATAGGCGACAGAATCGCCGATGGCAGGTGTCGGCGCTAAAGACAGGTCAACGATACCAAACGGCACGCTCAGACGTTTAGAGGCTTCTTTGGCGACCAACTGACCTGTTCGGGTGATCTTGAAGGCAGTCTTTTTGACGATATCCGCAACTTCTGTGATGTTGCAGTCCCCGGCCTTTGCCAGCGCTGCTCTGACAACACCCGGACCCGAAACACCGACATTGATCACGCAGTCAGGCTCACCTGCGCCGTGAAAAGCGCCTGCCATAAAGGGGTTGTCTTCGGGTGCATTGCAGAATACGACTAACTTTGCTGCGCCGATACAATCTCTGTCAGCGGTCAGCTCCGCAGAGCGGCGGATGACCTTGCCCATCATGGCAACAGCGTCCATGTTGATGCCTGCCTTTGTGCTGCCGATGTTGACAGAGGAGCAGACCTTTTCGGTAACGGACAGCGCTTCAGGAATGCTTTCGATCAGCGCATAATCACCGGGCGCAAAGCCCTTATGTACCAGAGCAGAATAACCGCCGACAAAGTTGACACCGACAGTATCGGCGGCTTTATCGAGCGTTTTGGCGAACTTTACAGGATTCATGGTCGGACACGCAGCCGCAAGCATGGCGACAGGCGTGACGGCAATTCGCTTGTGAATGATCGGGATGCCGTATTCCTTGCTGATATCCTCGCCTGTTTTCACTAAGTTTTCGGCATAGCGGCAGATCTTGTCATAGACCTTTCCGCAAGCCTTGTTGATATCATCGTCAATACAATCCAGCAGGGAGATGCCCATAGTGATGGTTCTCACATCCAGATTTTCATGGTCGATCATATTGATCGTTTCTAAAATATCGTGTGAATTTATCATGATCTTTTCCCGTCCTTTGATCCTTTTGAGAGCTTAAATTTTGTGCATGGCGTTAAAGATATCCTCGTGCATGACATGGACTTTCACGCCCATTTCCTCGCCCTTTGCTGTGAGCGCATCCACAAGCTGAGAAAAGGGGACAGTGCATCCGCTGATATCCACAAACATGATCATAGCAAACATTCCCTGCAAAACAGACTGAGTGACCTCTGTGATATTGACGCCGACTTCGGCGCATTCGCTTGCGACCTTTGCCAGGATCCCAACGTTATCTTTTCCTAAAACGGTAATGACTGCGTTCATAAAAAAACCTCCTGCGTTTTCCGAAACGATCGGAAAACAAACATTTTTACATTTGTATCTTGATCCAATACATCAGACTCCCTCGGAAACTTCCGAAGCACCGTCTTACTTGTCTCTTCTGCGCCGTGTTTTGTGTCTCTCCCTTGCATGACACCAAGTAGTGCTGCGCTCGAGACGCTTTGCTCGGCACAAAATATCCTGCGTAATACGGCACTTCTCCGGTTGCCGAGGAAGTCTGTTTATATTATCCTATTTTTCTTCCCTGATGTCAAGTACGAGAAATGACTTCCTCACGGGAATCAATTTTGTCGGGGCAGTGCACGGGGAAAACCCTTTCCTAAAACCGCAGAATTTACGTGAAGCTTGATTTCAAATAACATAAAAACCAATGAATCGGTATGCTTGTGACCGGCAGATTTTGAAAATAGATTTCCCTGTGCGTTCCTGCGGTCTTATGCTTTTCTGTTCGGTTGTCTTTGTGAATCATACATCTGCGAAAAGTGTATCGCTTCAGAAGATCACAGTCGGAATGATAGCACAAAGGACGAGCCGCTGCTCAGGATATTTCTCGAAGGGTTTACAAACAGCGGTTTTTGTGGTAGTATACTATCATGGAAAAAGAGAGGAAGGAAGTTTTATGCAATATAAAAATTGGCATCGCTTGCTGTTCAAAACGGCAGTCGTGCTGACAGCGTTATTTTGCCTGACAGGAACGGCGGCAGGATATTTGCCGACCATATCGGAAATGACCGTCAGCGCAGCAACGGAAGGAGATCTTGTCTATGAGCTGACGACCCAAAATGAGGTGATGATCACAAGTTA
>ONYV01000166.1 GCA_900322105.1 uncultured Eubacteriales bacterium
GCTTTCGGGGAAGGTTTTGAAACAGAGATATTCAGCGAATCGGAAGAAGCCTTTTTGCTCTCGTCTGCCATCTGTGCGGCAACTTACCTTACGCTGACGGAAAAAGCACGATGCCCGGGCTTGCCGACTGAGTGAACAGTTTTACTGCAATGTTTCGCAGAAAGACGATCGGGCGAGATGATAAAAGCGGTATTACGCGACAAAAAATCAGAAAAAATCAGATGGGTTTTATTGACAGTAGGTACTATTTATTGTATGATAATATCATCAGCAAAAAACGAACGGCTGATGATCAAGTGATCGCTTTGCGGTCGAATTTTAAGAGGAGGAACACTTTAATGAAAAAAATTGCAACTGCGATGATGGTAATGGCGCTGACTTTGGTAATGGTGATCGCTGCGGCTGCGTGCGGCAACGGCGGCGGACAGTCTGCTGTTGTCGGTACATGGAAGCTCAAAGTGGATGCCGGCAAGGCGCCTGAGGAACAAAAGGCGATGATCCAGATGATCGAAAGCGCCATGAACGTTACCTTTGTCTTTACAGATGACGGTAAAGTCAAGGTAGACGCCAACATGAACTTTATGGGACAGAGCAGCTCAACTTCTACTGAAGGCACATGGACACAGTCAGGCAACATCATCACTGTAAAAGGCGCAAGCGTTGAAGGCGCAGGATTAAGCGATGATGGCAAGATGGAACTCAGAGATAACAACAAGCTCTACATCGTTCCGCCTGAGGATGCATCCGTTTCCAATACCGCTGAATTTGAGTATATGTACTTCGAGAAGCAGTAAGAGAAAGCAAGGGCAGAATGGATCTTTCAGCAGTATTCTGCATCAGGATCCCGTGATGTCTTATCGGGATCTTCGGCTTTTGTAAAACGCTGCAGCAAATACCGCAAAAGCATATGGTTCTTTTGTTCGGAGCTTTGTGGGAAAGTGATGCGCTGTGTTCGGAAAAGGTGCATCACTTTTCTTGTATATCCGGATATTTTACGGTCTGTACAAGCATAGGATGTTTGTTGACAGATCTGCCCGAAAATTATTTAGCAGGGAGTGTAGATCAAAATGAAAAGTATCGGAAAAACCGTTTCGGCAGCGGTTCTTGCCGCTATGATGCTATTTAGTCTTTGCAGCTGTAACAGCAGCAGTCAGTCGAACGATGGCAGTCTTAATGTTGAAGGCACATGGAAAAGAGCGTTGAATGAAGATGATTATCACGGCTCAGGCGCAGACTTTTACCGCAACTATCTGGATAACCTTTCCGCAAAGGATACCACCCTCAGCTTTGGCGCAGATAAGAAACTGACGATCAGCGCAAAGGTGGACGGCGCGGATAAAAGTGTGGAAACGACCTACAGTGCGACCGCCGATGCTGTTTCATTTTCCGATGTTAACGGTTTGGTGGCAGGCAGTGCAGGATCGTATACGCTGAAAATGAAGAACGATAAATTGGTCGTTGACAGCGAAAGTCTGAATTATATCTGTTTTGTAAAGCAATAAGGAGGACTTTCGGATGAAAAAAACAACTGCAAGACTGCTGGCGCTCGTGTGTGCGGTGCTGATGATCGTGTCGTTTGTCGGATGCAGCAGCAGCGATTCGGACAAATTTGTCGGGACATGGACGCTGACAGTCGATATGACGACAATGCCCTCTATGACAGAAGCAGAGGAAGCGTCTACCGTGGAATACCTCAAGACCCTGAGCTTTGTTCTGAAGCTCAAGGGTGACGGTTCTGCCACTGCCACAGGCACGATGATGAAAACGGGCGATATGCCTGCTCCTGCCGGTTGGACTGCTAAGGGAGATACGGTGATCCTTGGCAATGCAGAGTCCAGCGATTCTTCTCAGAAGATGGTGCTGACCTTAAAAGACGGCAAGCTGTTCTTTGATGCCGAAACGATGGGCGAAGAAACTGCAAAGTATTTCTACTTGCAGAAGCAATGACACATGGAAAGAATAGGGCGCGGCGATGCGTCCTGTTTTTGTACGATCTCAATTTGATCCGTTTATAAAAATCAAAAAAGGAGTGTTTCGCATGAAAAAAATCTTAACTGTATTACTGGCATCCTCACTTTCGCTGACAATGCTCACAGCTATGGCAGCGTGCAATCAGGGAAAACCTGCTGATCAGGTCAGCAATCCTTTTGATTCCAATACGTCATCCGCTTCGTCTTTGGTCGATCCGTCTTCCTCAGTGACTCCTGTCGGCGATAATTCTGCGGCGTCAGCGGTTTCAGCGGTTTCCGCCGTGTCAGACACCTCTGCTGTTGCCGAGCCGTCTGCACAGACACCTGTTTCCGAGCCTGATGTTTCTTTGACCGAGAGCAGTGTTCCTGTCAGCACATCAGAATCCAGCGTAGTGGTGCTTCCCAGTACTTCCCCGACAGACGATGACAGCGATGAGCCGTCGGATGACAGCAGCGATGAAGAATCGTGGGATGTCCAGAACAGTATTGTTCCCAAGGGCAGCGTGAATCCTGCTTATGCAGGCACTTACAGCATGAAAACAGACTTTACGGATGATGAGCTTCGTGCAATGTATGGTCCGAGCATGGGAACAGAGATAACGGATGAAATGCTTCAGATGCTCAGAAACAGTCTTTCGATGATGAAAATGACGATCGTTCTGAATGCAGACGGCAGCGCTTCTGCCGATATGTCTGCGATGGGTGAGAACAGCTCATTCAGCGGCGGTACATGGTCAGCAGAGGGAACGGATGTATATATCACCATTGCAGGTTCAACAGGACAGTTTACTTTCAACAACGGTACGCTGACTTCTCCTGAGATGCAAGGCATGGTGCTTGTCAGACAATGATCTGATCTTCGGGACGCAGCTAACACATAAGTACAGTGCAAAAAAGCGGATATCCGACTGTTCGGGTATCCGCTTTTTAGTTCTGATATTTCTGAGTTGTAAAATGAAAAATTAACGCCCCGACACATCGTGACGGGGCGTTTCTGGAGGCGAGGGGAGTCGAACCCCTGTCCAAAAAGCACTTACAACGGTTTTCTCCGAGCGCAGTCAACGAATCAGGATTCCCCTCACACAGGGCTCGTCAACAGACCCTGCGTTACGGTAGTCTTTCGATCATGACAGAAGCCAAGACGCTCTTCTGTTCACGTTCACCACTCATCGACGCTCCAGTCGGACCGTGGTACTTCCTCAGGAACGCTTGCGCCTAATCAGGCAGCAAGGGCAACAGTTTTATTGTTGTCGTTTGTTTTTATGTCTGCGGATTTTATAGCGGTTCCACAGTGCCGCTGCTCGCTTGCCGAAGCTCATACTCCCTGTCGAAACCTTTACGCCCCCCTATAGGAAGCGATCTCAAAAAGAGAGCGCTGTTAAAAAAGTTCAACGGTTGTGTTCTTTTACGGCGCGTTCGATGTCACGCTTTGCGCTTTTAGCA
Organism: uncultured Eubacteriales bacterium; assembly: GCA_900322105.1. Classification (GTDB taxonomy): domain Bacteria; phylum Bacillota; class Clostridia; order Oscillospirales; family Acutalibacteraceae; genus UBA1213. Next base: position 3,414 of record ONYV01000166.1, read on the forward strand.
GCCATATCTGCACGCTTGTCATAGAGTTTTTTACCCTTGCAAAGACCTAACTGCATTTTGACCATTGAGCCTTTGAAATATAAGGATAACGGAATGAGAGAATAGCCGTCCTGTTTGACGTGTCCCAAAAGGCGCATGATCTCACGGCGGTGCATCAAGAGCTTGCGCACACGCAGCGGGTCCTTGTTAAAGATATTTCCCTGTTCATAAGGGCTGATATGCATACCCTTGACAAAAAGCTCGCCTTTTTCGATCGTACACCAAGCGTCTTTCAGATTCACTCTGCCCTGACGGATAGACTTGACCTC
>ONYV01000106.1 GCA_900322105.1 uncultured Eubacteriales bacterium
AACTTTTGGCTCGGATGTTGTGGCGAAATCGACGCAGAAAAACGAGCTGCTGAACGTCAGACTGGTCGATCTCAGCAAGATGGGCGGAGAAAACGGAGAAGTTGTCAACGGACTTTCACAGCTTCAGATGCAGATGAAGGATCTTGACCCCTCAGGTATTGATTTTGCCAAAAAGGGCGTGATCGGAAAACTCTTTAACCCGATCCGGAATTACTTTGCAAAGTTTGAAAAGGCGGATGACGTGATCGCACAGACCATTGTATCGTTAGGAAAGGGCAAGGATGTGCTGAAACGGGACAATACAACGCTGGAAGTGGAACAGCTTGCGCTGCGTGACCTGACAAAGAAGCTCTCTCAGCAGATCGAGCTTGGCACACAGATGGACGACGCCATCACGGCTGCCATTGAAAAGGCAAAGACAGAGAATGTGGACGAAGAAAGGATCAAGTTCATCGAGGAAGAAGTGCTGTTTCCGCTGCGTCAGAGACTGATGGATATGCAGCAGATGCAGACTGTCAATATGCAGGGCATTATTGCGATGGAGATTGTTCGCCGCAATAACAAAGAGCTGATCCGCGCTGTGGAAAGAGCAGAAAATGTGACGATCTCGGCACTAAGGATCGCTGTAACGGTGGCAAGCGCACTGTATAATCAGAAGATCGTTCTTGAAAAAGTCAACGCCGTCAACGAAGCGACCAACAAACTCATCGGCGCTACCTCCAAAATGCTCAAAGAACAGGGTACGCAGATCCAGCAGCAGGCGATGGAGAGCAATATTTCCGTAGATACCCTTCGCGCAGCATTTGCCGATACCTTTGAAGCACTGGATTCTGTATCGGATTATAAGACAAAGGCGCTGCCGCAGATGAAAACGACTATTGCAGAGTTCAGAGCACTGGCGGATGAAGGCGAAAAGCGTATCCGGAAAATGGAAGCAAGAGACGCTGAGCTTGCCGCACAGGGTCAGTCATAATTTGTTTGCCTGACAGAGTTCAACATATATGATCAGCCGTACAGTTTCTGTACGGCTTTTTTTGAAAAAATTCTGACAGTCACTTAACAGTCACATTGGAATGGTTAAATAAGGATATCGTATCAAGAGAGGAGAATAAAGTAATGGAAATATTAAGAACAGAGAATTTAGTCAAGACCTACGGTAAAGGAGATAATGCCTTTAATGCGCTCGACGGCGTGAGCATGAGCGTGGAACAGGGAGAATTTGTGGCGATCGTCGGACAGAGCGGAAGCGGAAAAAGTACCCTGATGCATATGCTCGGAGGAGTAGACAGACCGACCAGCGGCAGGATCTTCATCGACGGCAACGAAATCAATGCATTGGATAATGATAAACTGGCGATCTTCCGCAGAAGACAGATCGGTATCGTTTATCAGTTCTATAACCTCATCCCGATCCTGACAGCGGAGGAAAACATCACGCTTCCCATCCAGCTTGACGGCAAGAAGGTCGATAAAGAAAAACTGGATGATGTCATGGCAAGGCTCGGCATTATCGAAAAGCGGAACAACCTGCCAAATCAGCTTTCCGGCGGTCAGCAGCAGAGAGTGTCTATTGCAAGAGCCATTATCAATAACCCTGCAATTCTTTTGGCAGACGAGCCGACAGGAAACCTCGACTCAAAGTCAACAGATGACATCGTCAGTATCCTGAAAATGACCAACAAGACCTATCACCAGACGATCCTGATGATCACCCATAACTTAGAGATCGCCAAAGAAGCCGATCGTATCATCCAGATCCGTGACGGAAAGATCGTAGAGGGGGTGTAAGCCTTGAATATTCTGAAAAAGCTGACGGTGCATAACCTGAAACGAAATAAGGTACGAACAGCCGTTACGATTCTTGGCATCACCCTTGCCCTCGCCCTCATCACAGTTGTTGTCGGTGTGTTTTTCAGCGCATGGCATTCAGCGATACAGTCGGTGATCCTGACAAGCGGCGATTACGACTTTTCACTGATGGGAGAGTTTACGCCTGAAGAGGTACATCAGATAGAAAGTCACCGCAGTGTCAGGGATGTCTATCTTTTCAAATTTCTGGAGATAGCCAAAAACGATGATGCGAAATATCAGTACACCCCGTATATCTATGTATACCATGCGGATGAAGCCATGCTTTCTGCCAATTTCTGCAAGCTGCAGGAAGGACGTTACCCGCAGAAGGATAATGAACTGCTGATCTCAAGCACGCTGATCAGTCATTCGGAGCGGGAATATCATGTCGGGGATCAGCTTGATCTTTCCATCGGCAAGCGAGTTTATGATTTCAGCGGTGATGAACACCAAAAAGAAATGGAAGAGATGTACAGCACAAGCAATATGTCCTTTTATGATCCGTATATGGGTCAGCAGTATGAAAAATTTAACACGACAGGAACAAAAACCTACACCATTGTCGGTATTTTAGCAAACGAAGGCGGCATCTTGAATGATCTGTTCATGGCATCAAGCAATATGCCTTCGGTCTTTACCTATTCACCGAACGGCAACGCGCAGGGAGTATATGTGCGGCTGCAGGACAGTGAAGAAAGCAAGTATTTTCAGGTTGCTTCCGAAATGACAGGTCTTTCGGAATCCGACCTGGAAATGATCGGCAAAGGACAGCTTGAGCTTGGTGATCTCAATGAGATTCTGGCATCATCAGGTAAGCTGCATAATATCACACACTTTAGCCTGAACAGAAGTCTGCTGACGATCAAGGGACTGTATGAATCTCACGACTTACAGATCATGGTCAGCATTTTGGCGATCATCCTCGGTATCGTTTTTCTGGCAAGCGTCTTCATCATCCGCAACAGCTTTGCGATCTCGATCACCGAAAAAACAAAGCTCTACGGAATGCTGTCTTCTGTCGGCGCAACGCCCAAACAGATCTCAAGGAATGTCTTTTTTGAAGCCGCTATTTTAGGCATCATCGGCATACCGCTCGGGATCCTTCTCGGCACAGGCGTTACAGCAGGACTCTTGGCAATTTGTAATGCGCTGCTCGGCAAAACGCTCGGAGGGCTCACGCTGATCTTCAATATTCCCTGGTATGCGATCATGTTGGCGGTGCTGGTCGGCGCTGCAACGATCTTTGCGTCAGCGGCAATACCTGCCAGAAAAGCATCAAAGATCTCTCCGATAGAAGCCATTCGCAGTACGCAGGATGTCAAGACAAACGAAAAGAAAGCCGGAAAAATCTACCGTACTCCTAAGTTTATCACAAAGTTTTTTGGCGTGGGCGGAAGTATTGCATGGAAGAACATGAAGCGCAGCCGCAGACAGTACCGCGCAACCGTGATCTCGATCATCGTGAGCGTTGCGATCTATCTGACTGCCTCATCCTTTGTGGATTATACCATCGTTCGGATGCAGTCCCAGAGCTTCTATCAGGATTCTCAGTATAACATCACTGCGATCATTTCTTCCGGTCAATACGATACAAGTGAAAATGATACTATATCATATTCTTTCAAAAAGATCGAAGATAATGTTCAAACAGTCATTTCTAAAATCCAGGATATCAAAAAGCTGCGTTATACCATGAGCACAAATTACTACAGCTTTCCGATTGCTGTTTCCGACCTGACAGAAGATGCCAATCACTATCTTGATGATTATGAACCGACAGACTCGCTGAATACGAAGTTATTTTCATATATAATTGTTGCAGTGGACGATGATTCTTTCCGTGAGATCTGCAAGGAAAACGGCAAAACATATGAAGAATGCAAGGATAAGGGTTTTGTACATAATATGGCATCATATTATCCGAACACATCAGGCGGCAATTCTGAACAGAAAAGCACGGCTGTTATGAAAGATCCCGACGGAATGAAGCTGAAAGGAAAACATGAAATTTACAGTTACGAGTTAGTCGGAGAAGGCGAAAATGCGGAGTATCAGGAAACCAAGCAAGGCGAATCTTTTGTGGATATAGAGCTTGCAGGTGCAGTGGATGATCATTATAAAATTTCCGCTACCGATTCTACTTCTTATTTCATTGTCGTCAGCAAGGAATGGATGGAAAAGAATCTCTGCAAGGACGGTGTACCTGAGGCGAGTATTGAAACAGAGCTGCTGCTGGATGTTGAAAATGCAGATGCAGCCGAAGAGATCCTGAGTAAAGAATCCTTTGAAGGTTCAGGTACAGTAACGTTTTTCAACAATATGGAAAGAGTCGTCAGCGGTATGCGCGCACTGATCCTTTTGATCGAGATTTTCGTTTATGGCTTTATTCTCGTCATTTCCCTGATCGGTCTGACGAATATCTTCAATACCATTACGAACAACATCAAACTCAGACAAAAGGAATTTGCAACGCTGCTGTCGATCGGAACGACGAAAAAGGAATTTAACCGCATGGTCGGACTGGAAAGCCTGCTGTATACCGTCAAGTCGCTGCTCATCGGTCTGCCGCTCGGACTTGGCGCAGGAGTGGTGATCTATCTGATGTACGGACAGACTTTGGGAGGAATGTCATATATCTTCCCGTGGAAAGCCGTGCTGATCAGCATTCTGGTTGTTCTGATCCTGCTTTGGGTCATCATGCGTTTCTCTATCCGCAAGGTCAGCAAAATGAATGTCATCGAAACCATTCGCAATGATAATATCTGATCGCCGCATTGCAAAAATGATTTGACGAATATCATAAAATGACATAAATATTTCTTTCGGATGCGAACGCAGCAGGTGCGGACAGTGTTTCAGGCGCTGTCCGCACCTGCTGCACTGTGCAGTAAAAGTATGTGACGGCTTTGCATCTTCCTTTGCCGTAAAGCATTGCGCCCATTGTCAGAAAGTGGTATAATAGACTTCCCCGGAAACTTTCAAAGCACCGTCTTACTTGTCTTTTCTGCGCCGTACTTTGTGTCTCTCCCTTGCATGACACCAAGCGGTGCTGCACTCGAGACGCTTTTTACGGCACAAAATATCCTGCGTAATACGGCGCTTCTTCGGTTCCCGAGGAAGTCTGATCTTTACATATCCAATAACACTGTTTTATACATATTCAGGTTAAGGCAACACCGCACAAAGACCGCCTTGCGGCTTAGCGCCACTGCTCTGCATAAGTTCCCAAAACCTTTCAGCGTTCGCCTTTGGCTCCGCTTCTTGGGGCGTCACTTAATCTGCTTGCATATTTTCCGTCATCTTGCACAAAAATCCCTTGACATACGTCAGTATGCCTTC
>ONYV01000167.1 GCA_900322105.1 uncultured Eubacteriales bacterium
CCTTACGGCTTAGCGCCACATCTGCTTGCATATTTTCCGTCATCTTGCACAAAAATCCCTCGACATACGTCAGTATGCCTTCGGAATTTCTGTACAATCTGACAAAAAATCTGACAGCGCATCTGCGGCACTATCTTTGTGCGGTATTGCCTAAAATATGCATCGGCTGAACAGGGAACGTGCATTAACCGGTATGTTTTCAGACAACACCGTGCAAAACCGACAGGCGGTCTTTGTGCGATGCTGCTTTCATTATGATTGAAACCTCTCTCTTTCCGAAACAGCGAGAGCGTCACATCTTTCGTTTTCGGGATGACCGTTATGCCCACGCACCCATGTGACACGCAGCGTGTGTTTTTCCATCAGCGTGAGCAGTTCGTCCCATAGTTCGGGATTCTTTGCCTTTGACTTGTCACTTTTGATCCAATTGTTCTTTTTCCAGGACTTCGCCCATCCTTTTGTAATGGCGTTGCAGACATACTGCGAATCGCTGACCAGATGCACCTGACACGGCTCTTTCAGCGCCTTGAGTCCTTCAATGACGGCGATCAGCTCCATGCGGTTGTTGGTTGTTTGTTTTTCGCCGCCCGAAAGCTCCTTTTCTTTGCCTTTATAGCGCAGGATCGCGCCCCATCCGCCTGCGCCCGGATTTCCGCTGCAAGCGCCGTCTGTAAATAGCTCCACTTCTTTCATCACTGCTGCCCTCCAACCTGAATGATCGAAGAAACCGCAGAAATCATTTGCCTTGCCGTCCTGCGGTTTCCGTTGTGAAAAATATCGTTTGTTTGCCGTCACTTATTTGATATAACAGATATCCGTCAGTCAGACCTGACATCCAAACATGACTTATGCCTCATTGACAAGTTTGCCTGTGATATGTTCGGGAACCAGAGCGAATACCAGCACTCTTGCGCCGTCCTTCTGAATCTCGTTTTCAATATACTGCTCATCGTCCGTAAAATGATAGCTGAGCTGACGGCAGAGTGACAGCGCTTTCTCGTGATCTTTGACGATCTCAACTCTGCCGAAAACGATCACACTTTTGATATTCAGCGCCCATTCGCCTTCTTTGCGATAGCCCTCGTCATACACGCAGAACGACATTTTGTCACACTTGTTGATCGCATCGATCTTGTGACCTTTCGTTCCGCTGTGAAAATACAGTTTGCCGTCTTCATCGCAGTAATAATGATTGATCGGCAGACCGTAAGGGTAGCCGTCATCTCCGATCACCGACAGTACGCCTCTTTTCTGCGACTTGATGATTTCAATACACGCTTCTTTCGTCAGCGCTTGTTTTTTTCTTGCAACTTCTCTGAACATATGATCTGTCCTTTCACTTGTTTCTGTAATGCCATTATACACGGATTTTTTCTGTTTGTCTACCGAAACTGTGATGGTCTTAAAATGTATGGTAGGACAACATATTCAGTTTTGCTGATTTGAAAAATAGACTTCCTCGGAAAATCAAAGGTTTTTCTCCATGTAACTGCCCCCGACAAAATTGATTTCCGTGTGGCGGTTGACAGATGGGGGATAAAGCTGTATAATGTAGAATAGATAGTTGTGTTCGGAACAGGATAATCCCTTGGAAAAAGACTTACAGAACCCGATCATGTGAAAAATACTAAGAAAACGGAGGTACATTCAGCGTGCTATCAGAATTCAAAAGAAGAAATGCGTCAAGGAACGGAAACAGGGGCGTTACAGGCTCCCGTCTTTCGGGGAACGGAAAAATGACGCATCACAAAACCGTTATTGGACGAGGTGCAGGAGAAAAACCGCAAACAGGACTGCCCGAACAGGCGGCATCATCTCCTGCAGCGGCAGAAAACAGAGTGCTGTCTGATTATCTGCCCGAAAAAAAGATCGCTTCTCAGGAGCGGATCAGAAAAAGCCCGACTCCTGTCAGGCAAACCGGCTTTCAGCAAAAAAGACACTACAACAACCCCTCGGATCACTCCGTCAGGATCGTTTTCCTCGGTGGTCTGAATGAGATCGGAAAGAACATCACTCTCTTTGAGTGCGATGGTGATATGTTCCTGCTTGACTGCGGCATGGCATTCCCTGACGGCGATATGCTCGGCGTAGACCTTGTGATACCCGACTTTACCTATGTCGAGAGAAACAAAGACAAGATCAAGGGCGTTGTGCTGACGCACGGTCATGAAGATCATATCGGCTCTCTGCCGTACCTGCTCAGAAAGGTCAACCTGCCGATCTACGGCACAGCGCTGACGCTTGGACTGGTCGAGAGCAAGCTCAAGGAGCATAATCTTGCCGCAAAAGCAAAGCTCCATACCGTCAAACCCGGTCAGCGCATCAAACTCGGCTGTATGTCGATCGAGTTTATCCATGTCAACCACTCTATCCCCGATTCCGTCGCTATTGCGATCCACAGCCCTGCCGGTACGATCATCCATACAGGCGACTTCAAGATTGACTGTACGCCCACCACAGGCGGCATGATCGACCTTGCGCGCTTTGCGGAGCTCGGCAAAAGCGGCGTGCTGGCGCTGCTTGCAGAATCGACCAACGTGGAACGTCCCGGCTACACCATGACAGAACAAAAAGTAGCTCATACTTTCGATCTGCTCTTCAAGGAAGCAGAAAAAAGCCGTATCATCATCGCTACTTTTGCATCCAACCTCGGACGTATCCAGCAGATCCTTGACTGCGCACGCAAGTATGGCAGGAAAGTTGCCTTTTCGGGCAGAAGTATGATTAACAATATGGCGATCGCTTCGGAGCTTGGCTATATCGATGTCCCCGAAGGGCTTGTCATTGACATCGACCTTTTAGAGCGTTATTCCAAAGAGGAGATCGTGCTGATTACCACAGGCAGTCAGGGAGAAACGATGTCCGCTCTTTCGAGAATGGCATATTCCGATCACCGCAAGGTAGCGGTGGGTCCTGACGATTATATCATCATTTCCGCAAACCCCATTCCGGGCAACGAAAAGGCTGTCAGCTCTGTTGTTAATGAGCTGATGAAGCACGGCTGCAAGGTCGTGTATGAGTCTATGTATGAAGTTCATGTGTCGGGTCATGCTTGTCAGGAAGAATTGAAGATCATGCACGGTCTGACAAAGCCGAAATATTTCATCCCTGTTCACGGCGAACAAAAACACCTGATTAAACACGGTCAGCTTGCTATGGAGATGGGCATGAGCCGTTCGGATATCTTTATCGGTGATATCGGCTCGGCGGTGCAGATCAACCGTGACTATATGAAGCAGCTCCCGAGCGTCCCCGCAGGAAAAGTGCTGGTGGACGGTCTTGGCGTGGGAGATGTCGGCAGCATCGTGCTGCGTGACCGAAAGCATCTTGGCGAAGACGGTCTGATCGTTGTCGTCGTGACGCTCGACAGCGAAAACGGACAGATCGTGTCAGGACCCGATATCGTGTCAAGAGGCTTTGTCTATGTCAGAGAAAACGAACCGCTGATGGAAGGCGCAAGAAGGGTAGTGGTCGATACGCTGGAAGACTGCATCGCTTCGGGCACGCACGAATGGGGCGTTATCAAGAATACGATCAAAGAAGAGCTTTCCAAGCTGTTGTACGATAAAACCAGAAGAAGCCCGATGATCCTGCCGATCATCATGGAAGTGTGAGCTTTTATCCTCCCCCGGCAAGAAGACTCCGACCTCTATAGGTCGGGGATGAATTGCCGTCAGCCCGTAGGGCTGAGAATAACTTGACATCTTAAAAATA
>ONYV01000274.1 GCA_900322105.1 uncultured Eubacteriales bacterium
TTCTGAAGAAGAACAACATCATCTGATGATCGCAGAACAAAGGGCGCGGAGGAAAGAATGGAAGCATTATTGATTTCAATCGTAAAAGGACTTGTAGAAAAGCCGGACGCCGTTTCCGTTACAGCTGACGCAAAGAACGATGAGGGCGTGATCGTTTATCATCTGCACGTTGACGAAGCGGATATGGGCAGAGTGATCGGCAGACAAGGTCGAATCGCAAAAGCGATCCGTACTGTGATGAGAGCAGCTGCCGCAAGAAACGACGAGAGGATCCAGGTCGAGATCGAGTGATCCGTCTGCTTTCGGAAAATTTCATTCGGCAGTTTTGGAGAAGCTCTGACTTCGGGGCTTCTCCTTTTTTATACCCATTCTTTTGCGGCGGAACACAGAGAAAGACCGGTGAGAGATTATGAAAAAACAGTTTTTAGAAGCAGGGAAAATCGTTGGTACACACGGACTCAAGGGCGAAATGAGGATAGACCCGTGGTGTGACAGTCCTGAATTTTTGTGCAGACTGAAAAGGCTGTATCTGTCAGACGGAACGGAATGGAAGATCAGCAGTGCAAAAGTTCATAAGAACATTGCAATCATTCAGTTTTCACACATCAAAGATGTGGAGGAAGCAAGTCTGCAAAGAGGAAAGATCGTCTTTATGAACAGAGAAGATGTTTCACTTCCCGAAGGAAGGTGTTTTATACAGGATCTGATCGGGCTGGAGGTCGTCGATGCAGATAACGGGACGGTATACGGCACGATCACAGAAGTGCTGAAAACAGGCGCAAATGATGTGTATCAGGTGACAAAGGATCAGAAAGATTATTATGTCCCTGTGATAGCGGATGTGGTGATCGAAAAGGATATTGACGGCGGAGTGGTGAAGATCCGCCCGATGAAGGGGATTTTTGACGATGAGGATTGATCTGATCACACTGTTTCCCGAGATGTGCGAGGCGGTGCTGAGCGAAAGCATCATCGGAAGAGCAAGGAATAAGGGACTCGTGGAGATATGCTGTCACCAACTCAGGGATTTTGCGTTTGATAAGCACCGTCGGGTGGACGATTCTACTTACGGCGGCGGTATGGGTATGCTGATGAAGGCGGAGCCGATCGCGCTGTGCTTTGAAGCGATCTGTCAGACGCTCGATACACGTCCTCATTTTGTGTATCTGTCCCCGAAAGGAACAACGCTGACGCAGGAAAAGGTCCGTGAGCTGTCAAGACTGGAAAACATTGTCCTGCTCTGTGGTCACTATGAGGGCGTCGATCAAAGGGTACTGGATCTGTATGTGGACGAGGAAATATCGGTGGGAGATTATGTGCTGACAGGCGGAGAACTGCCTGCGCTGGTGCTGACAGACAGTGTGTGCCGTATGATACCGGGCGTTTTGTCCGATCAGATCTGTTTTGAAGAGGAAAGCCATTACAGCGGACTGCTGGAATATCCGCAGTACACCAAGCCTGCGGAGTGGAGAGGAATGGAAGTGCCTGAAGTACTGCTCAGCGGTCACCATGCCAATATTGAAAAATGGCGCAGAGAACAGTCACTTTTAGAAACCGCGCGCAAAAGACCCGACCTTTTCAAATTGGCGGAACTCAGCGAAAAAGAAAAGGAATTTGTGCAAAGGAACGGGATCGTCCAAGAGGATAAGTCACTTTAGTGCAAATACAGGTTTATTCTGTTATGATTTTTCAAAGGGAATCAATGGTAAAGAAATGTGTTTTTTAAGCGGTCATTATCGGAACTGTGACGAAAACGTCATTTTTTATTTCTGAATCAGAAAAATAGCCGTCGCTCTGCTGAAGTTTTTGAGCAAATTTGTATATATTCAATCTTTTGTTTGGGTGTTTGTTTGTAATATTTGTAATGTTCTTACAAAATTTCGGCAGTGATATTAGTGCATAAACATGATTATGACAAAAATATGCCTAAAAAGAGTTGACATATTGTAATAATATTCATTATTATGGTATATTTTTTCGATTTATTCCGATCGCAATTTCCAATTTTTGCATAAACAGGTTGAGTTTGCTTGACAAAGCATAAAAGTTTTCAACAAAACTGTCAAGTTGCACAATTACCCGTATATTCAGAAGTTTTTGAATCGTACATAAATCCAAACTTTCATAAAACAGTTGATAATTGCTCAAATTATGCTATAATTGTTATATAACTCATAGCAAGGCAGGTTTTTTTATAGCCGTCTTGTGTGACGTTAAGGGGATTTATTTTTTTATTGAGGAGGAATTTTAATGTTCGTCAAGGAAGTAATGGTTCAGAATCAGGTAGGTCTTCACGCTCGTCCTGCAACTTTCTTCATCCAGAAGGCTAACGAATTCAAATCTTCTATCTGGATCGAGAAA
>ONYV01000089.1 GCA_900322105.1 uncultured Eubacteriales bacterium
AACAGGAACACAAGCGCTCCCGGCTGACCGACTCTGTCAGAAGATCAGTCCTGAGCGCAAACGACCGTTTGGCTCATCAGGCGATGAGAGTGATCGGCGTTGCTTACAAGGACTGCAAGATCCTTCCAAGAAAAGAAGAACTTGAAAAAGACCTTGTTTTCTGCGGACTGATCGGCATGACAGACCCACCCCGACCGCAGGCAAAGCAGGCAGTGCAAAGATGCCGTCAGGCAGGGATACGTCCTGTGATGATCACAGGCGACAGCGCCGTCACTGCTGCTGCGATCGCCGCAGAGATCGGCATTGATCCTTCAGGAACTGTCATCACAGGCGCGGAGCTGGATAAAATGGATGACAAGACCCTTTCTCAAAGCATTCTGAAATGCAGTATTTTTGCAAGAGTTTCTCCCGAACATAAAGTACGCATCGTCAAAGCGTTCCAGTCAAGGGGAGAAATTGCCGCTATGACGGGTGACGGCGTAAATGACGCTCCTGCGCTGAGGTGCGCCGATATCGGCTGTGCGATGGGACTTTCGGGAAGTGATGCGGCAAAGAGCGCCGCTGCCATGATCCTGACAGACGATAATTTTTCTACGATCGTAGAAGCCGTTGAGCAGGGCAGGGGTATTTTTGAAAACATCCGCCGCACCGTTCACTTTCTCCTGTCCTGCAATATCGGCGAGATCCTGACAGTCCTCTGCGCCTTTTTGATGCGCCTTCCGTCTCCGCTGCTTGCCATGCAGCTTTTGTGGGTCAACCTTGTAACAGACTCCATGCCTGCCCTTGCATTAGGCGTGGAACCGACAGGAGAAGACGTGATGCTGCGTCCGCCTGCCAAAACAAGAAACGGCATCTTTCAGAAAGGTATGGTAAAGAAGATTGTCTTTGAGGGCTGTTTCATCGGCGCACTCTCGTTTTTAGCCTTTACCATCGGCAGAGTGTTCTTTGATACCGACAGCGCCGAACCCATTGTCGGCAGGACCATGACCTTTGCGGTACTGAGCCTGAGTCAGCTGTTTCACGCTTTCAATCTGCGCAGCCGCACGTCTTTCCCAAAAAAGAGCCGTTTCAGTCCTCAGATGATATCAGCTTTTCTCATCGGCTTTGTCATGCAGACCTCTGTGATCTCTCTGCCCTTCCTCAATCCTGTTTTCTGCACCGCACCTCTCACCCCTCTGCAATGGCTGATCGTTGCCGTTTTGTCTTTGTCCGCATTATTCTTGGGCGTGCTGCAGAAAAAAGACTCTCATTCCCTCACTTCTTCTGCAAAAACTGCCGTCACATTCCGCTGAAATGATCGGAGAAGCCTTTTTCACGCAGAAAGAGGCTTCTCCGATTTTTGATATTTACGAGGGTTGCTATGTGCCTTCAAACACAAGAATCACCGCTCATCTCTTTACATTCCGAAAAAAATTTTTTATGATGATCTTAAGGCAACACTGCACGAAAACATCCCTCCCGTTCGTTATATCAGTGAAAGGAGGTTTTCACTTGAAAAACACAATCGTCGACGAAAAAGACCGCTCTGCGATCATTGAAGCGGTCATCCGTGAATATGCAGATATGATATACAGGATCGCATACCAGCATATGGGAAACCACCATGATGCAGAGGATATCCTGCAGGAGGTAAGCATTGCGCTGGTCACAAAGGACGCTCCTCTTCAGGATCGGGAGTACCTCAAACGGTGGCTGATACGGGTAACGATCAACAAATGCCACGATCTGTACAGACAAAAAAGAGCCCGCGAAACAGAAGACCTGGATGACTACATAAACACACCCTCAGAGCAGCAGGACGCTGTGATGGAGGAGATCCTGCAGCTGCCCGAAAAATACAAAACCGTCATTTATTTATATTATTACGAGAGCTTCACGCTGAAGGAAATTGCCGATACGCTGAAAAAAAGCATCAACACCGTCAGCTCCGAGCTGCAAAGGGCAAGAAAAAAGCTGAAAAAAATCCTGACAGAGGAGGAATTGCCTTATGAAGAAAAATGAATATACCAAAAAGCTGTCTGAGATCAAAGCGCCTGAGTCATCCGTTGAAAAAGCAGTGCAAGCGGCGCTGCAAGCCGAAAAGAACAGAAAGGAACTTGTTGTTATGCCTAAAAAATCACATACGATCATAAAATTTATCTCCGCAGCCGCAGCCTGCGCCGTGGCGATCACAGGTATCGCCATTGTGTCCAACCTGAATAAAACCGAGCCTGTGATCAGCGATCCGTCTGCTGCGTCAATGCAGCAGGAAAGCGTTTCCAAATCTTTTTCCCTTGTGGTGAATGCGGCAGAGCTGACAGAAAATGATAAGATCAACATTTCCGAGCTGAATATGTCGGGCGTGAATCATATGGATACGGAGTGTCTTTCTATCGAACGATACGAAAACAAGGATGCCTACAAGGTCGAGTTGACGCCTTCCATCGACTTTCCCGTTGTATGCAAAGGAAACGGCATAGAGGAGATCGAATATAAGATACACGGCGCAGCATTCCGTCTCTGTCCGAACGCCGTATGTATGGAGGGCGACCGCATCCTATACGACCCCGATCGGACAAAGGAAGATCATGACGCCACAGCGCACGAAACGCTGAGGATCGCTTATGACGACCAGTTTTTGTTTGACAAATTTGCTTATATCAGCTTAAAATCCAGTTCATCCCCCGATCTGGCAAAGGATGAGCTGACAAAACAGGCGCAGGAGTATCTCGAAAATATGCCGAGTTTTGATGAATTTCTCAAATTCCGGAATGGCGAAGTGCATCCCGAGCTGGTCAACGCGCTGTTCAAAGCCATGCTGAAAGATGTTACCGTGGATATCATCGTTCACTTTACAGACGGCAGCAGCAGCGAGCATACGATCGCCATCCTCGGCAAGGATGATTCTGACGGCATTACAATGCCCGTAGAAATTGCATTGGTGTCCGAACACAGCGAAGCGGAATCGTCTGTCATCAAGGGAAGCGGCGAATATCACTATCAAAGCGACCTGACGCTTGAAAAGATGAAAGAGATCATTCAGACTGCGCTGTCTCAGGAAGAAAACCCCGATAAAGAATCGTACTACATCATCACCGTTCCCGATTATATCCGTGAAACGCTCAACGGCATCGTCCTCCCCACTTATTCGGAAGGCAATGACACCACACCCGACTATACAAACAACAAACCAAACCTCCGCCATTACTATGCCCTCGACAGCATCGACTTCCAAAAATGTCACAAAGCGATCGCCGCCTCCGATATGTACCGGTACGTGGTCTATATCGAATATGATGACGAACACAATATCCAAAAGCAGGAAGTGCTGTATGATATGCTGTCCTATTATAAATGATCCTCATCCGTTTTTCATGACCTCCTGAAAAAAAGCAGGCGCAGAGCCTTCAAAAACTCTGTGCCTGCTTTTGTTTCAGATATGATCTGCGCTGTGCAGCTCCTGTTCATCAGAAGCCTGCACAGCCGCTTTCTTTTTTCCCTTGATGTTTTTTTCGATCAGATACACGACCGCTGCGATCAGCAGCGCTGACAGTGAAACGATCCTGAGGATCCATGCGTACGTTCCCGACATCATGTCGGTCACAGACATTTCATCCGCAAGCCACCATACTCCCGCAAACACAAAATACGCCGACAGGATATAGACGACCACGCTTTCTTTCCGAAAACGACAGAGCAGAAGAAACGCCGTCAAAAACCAAAGTGCAGAATAGACATATCCCATAGTGTTCTCCTCATGCTTCGTTTACTGACCCTTTTTTTTCGTTTTCAGTTTATCCTTGATATTGTCATTAGACTCAAAGAGGATGCGCAGGGCAAAGTAAATGCCGAAAACGATCAGACCGATATAATGCACGATCATCGTAAATACGCTGTCGGGTGCGATCTGACGAACGATATAGTCCAGCATGATCCACACGCCCTCAAACAAAAACACCAGCGCAACAGGTCTGTAAAACCGAAATGACCTCATTTTTGGGGTATACATCAGCGTAGCAACTGCAAGACACGCCACCGCAGCAATAATCGCAAGCAACATAATTCCGCACTCCTCCCATAATATCGGATATTATTACCATTATACCGTGAGCGCAGATAAATTGCAAGTATATGCATAAACTTTTTCTGTATCCTGCAAGCCGCCGCATATCCCGAATGATTTGACAAAACGAAACGGACATCCGAAGGGGATGTCCGCTGTAAAGTATTGCTTTTTTCCGAATGCTTACCAAGCAGTAGCAATGTCGAGCTGGTAAGGATCGTTATAGGCAAATCCGCCTGTATCGCAAACCAAACCGATACCCAAAGATGTCTGTACCAGAGAACCTCTCGGTCTGACATCCAGACCTGCTGCGACCATGATATAGTTGCCCAGCATCTTACAGCCGTCTTCTCTTACCCAGTAAGGATATTCGCTCTCGCTGAAGCCGAGGTTTCTCATCATCGAAACAACGCCTTCCATCGGCATATTGTAATAAGTTTCCTGACCGGAAGGACCGTTCAGGTTTCTGCCCATTGTGCTGGTCAGATAGGGATAGATATAACCGTCTGTAAAGGTCGGAGCGGGCTTTTCCTTTGTGCCGTTGAGAACGACCTTGTTGACAGGCTCTTTTGTTACCTCGTTGCTGACTGTTTCTGTTGTATCCAGCTTGCCGTTGACATATCTTTCTTTGGTAACGATGGTGCGTTCACCTTGAACACCGCTGACCTTTACTTCGGATTCACCCTCATAAAGCTCGTCAGTGTCTTCATATGTAGTCTTATAGTCGATGGTCTGAACATCTGTCTTTGTCTTGTACTCGACGTTCTTGATCTCGATCTTCATGCCTTCCTGAACAGCCTTGTTGGCGTCCACATCAATGATATCGTTCTTGCCGAGCGTGATCTTGAGGTAGTCAAGCGCATTCTTGACGCTTCCAGCAGGAACATACTTTGTGATCTTTTCGCCTTTGTTATCCACCGTGATCTCAAAACGAGCCAGCTTCACTTCTGTTTCTGTGCCGTTGGATTCAAGAGCCGCTGCCAGAGAGAGAGATTCGTTATTGCTCAGCGTCATACCTGCTGAAAGCAGAGAGTCTGCAACGGAGCTTTCGTTGAAAGCAGCGTTCTTTGTGTTGTCGGCGTCAACATCGAACGCTCTGATGATCGAGATGTTTACGCCGTCTTTGTCATCCTCTGTACGGACGAGCTTATCGTTGCCGCCAAGCTCAATGCCTGTTTTCGAGAGGATCGTTTCTGTATCGGGAGTGATCGTGCTGATCGTTACTGTATCGTTGCCGTCTGTGACTGTTACTTTTCTGGATAATGAACCGACCGAAACGGCTGTTGTCAGACCAACCGTACCCATCAGTGCGATGGCGATCGCTTTCTTGAAGCCTGTGCTGAATGTTTTCTTCTGACTTTCCATGATAAATATCTCCTTCGACTGACCCGCTGTTAAAAAGCTGTAACCATTTGTGTTTCGCGGGCGGTTTTTAGTTGATGATGTTATTATAAACGATTTCTTCGTGATTGTCAAAAAAAACAAACGCAAATTTTTATACAACTTGCACAAGAGAACAGCAAAAACCGACATTTTAGGTGCAATTAAACTGCACTTTTCGACCTGTTTTTCTCTCAAAACGAAAAATTGCTCCATTTTTTATGTGCAATTCGTAAAAAGATGATTACAAATTAGTTACAAATCGGTAATTTTTTTATTTCAGAAACTATCATTCACTTTTTACTTATATTTCATTATGAAACTCCGCTTATCATGCGGATTTCAAGACTTTT
>ONYV01000169.1 GCA_900322105.1 uncultured Eubacteriales bacterium
GAATTTGCACAAAAGGCGCTGGAGTCAGATGCGGACTGTCTGGATGCCGAGGTCATGATCCTTGAACTAACATCAAAAGCAACCGAAGCTCTGATAGAAGGCTATCAGAAGCTAAACGAAAAAGCAAAGCAGCGCATGAGCGAACAAGGGCTGTTTGATGACGACAGCATCGGAGAATTCTGGGGTATTCTCGAAACACGTCCCTATATGAGACTGCTTTATAAACTGGTAACCGCTCTGAAAGAATGCGGTATGTATCGCAAAGCATCGGAGATCTGTCAGGAGATGCTGCGCCTATGCAGCAACGATAACTTAGGAATGAGATATACCCTGATGCACCTGTATGCGCATCTGGAAGATGAAGCAGGCGCAAATATTCTTCGTGAACAGTTTGCGGATGATAACTCTTCTCAGATGCTTTTACCGCTTTCAGTGCTATACTACAAAACGGGTGATGCAGATAAAGCGCTCGACTATCTGAAACAATTAAGAAAACTGAATAAGGATACTTACAAGTTTTTCAAAGCAGGTGTCAAAGATCAATTAGAGGATCTCATGTTGAACATGAATCACTATAGCTACAGACCGAACACAGCGGATGAACTGGTCGTTGCCTTCAGCAACAATCCTTATCTGTACGTAAGCACTCCGGGATATATCGAATGGGCGCTCAGAAAACTGAAGCCTTCCGGAAAAAAGTCAGCTGATAAATAAATTTTCCCCGAAGTTTACGAGGAAGTCTATAGATCAAAGATCAAAAAAGCAGATACCCACACCGCTGAACGCGGTAAGGTATCTGCTTTTTGCTTGGCAGAAAACGAATGATTATTTTGCAAGGTATCCTATTTTCTTCATCACCTTGTCCAGTGTGCGCTGAGAAAGACGCAGCGCAAATTCAGCGCTCTTGCGGTACTGCTCGGCAAGATAATCCTTGTTCTCGATATATTGGCTGTAACGCTCCTGTATCGGACGGAGCTTTTCGATGACCGCTTCCGCAACGGCAACCTTGAAATCACCGTAGCCCCTGCCGTCAAATTCTGCCGTGATCTCATCAGACGTTTTGCCCGTCACAGCGCTCATGATGCCGATGAGGTTATTGATGCCGTCTTTGCCCTCGCCGACACAGACCTTTGCTTCGGAATCCGTTACGGCGCGCTTGAATTTCTTCATGATAGTCTCAGGCTTATCCAGCACCGCCACCCATGCGTTGACGTTTTCATCCGACTTGGACATTTTCTTTGTCGGCTCCTGCAGTGACATGATCTTTGCGCCGACCTGACCGATATATGCATCCGGCACTTTGAAAGTGTTGCCGTAAATACCGTTGAAGCGTTCTGCAATATTGCGCGTCAGTTCGAGATGCTGTTTCTGATCAACGCCCACAGGAACAAGGTCTGCCTGATAGAGCAGGATATCCGCTGCCATCAGCGACGGATATGTGAACAGTCCTGCGTTTACGTTGTCGGCGTGCTTCTGGGACTTATCCTTGAACTGCGTCATTCTGGAAAGTTCTCCGAACTGTGTGTAGCAGTTCAGGATCCACGCAAGCTCTGCATGAGTATGTACATGGCTCTGGATAAAGAACGGGCTTTTTTCGGTATCAATGCCGCAGGCAAGCAGCAGCGCATAGGCTTCTAAGATATTGCGGCGAAAGTCTTTCGGTTCCTGACGGACGGTGATCGCATGAAGATCGGCGACCGCAAAAATGCAGTTGTATTCATCCTGCAGTTTGACCCAGTTCTGTAAAGCGCCAAGGTAGTTGCCAAGGGTGATCGTACCGCTGGGCTGAATGGCGCTGAATATGACTTTTTTCTTTTCAGTTACGTTTTCCGGCATATTATAAAATCTCCTTTGCAAGCTCTCCGAGAATACGGATGCCTTTTTCAAGCTGTTCGTCTGTCGGTGTTGAGAAATTGATACGGAAAGAGCTGCACTGTTCTTTTTCGTCTGTCAAGAACGCATTTCCCGGCACAACGCAGACCTTGCGCAGCACAGCCTGTTTGCAGAAATCCACCATATCGACACCGTCAGGCAGCTTGCACCAGATGAACAGACCGCCTTCGATGGGCTGGTAGGTGATCTTGTTCGGAACAAGATGCTCATCGAGCAGCTTCATGCAGAAGTCCGCTTTTTTGCGGTAGATCTCACGCAGATTTTTAAGGTGTCCTTTGAAATCATACTCTGTCATGAACTGATGCGCTACCATCTGCGCCCAGACGTTCGTATGTACATCTTCTCCCTGCTTGCAGACGACCATTTTCTGTACGATCGTCTGAGGAGCGATGACATATCCCAGACGCATACCCGGAGACAGCACCTTTGAGAAAGACCCTGCATAAGCGACGATGCCGTCTTCATCAAACGACTTGATCGAAGGAACATTTTCGCCGCTGATCCTCAGCTCGCCGTATGGGTTATCCTCCAATATCATGACGTTATATTTCTTTGCAAGCTCATAGATGGCTTTTCTTTTTTCCAAAGAAGTCGTCACGCCCGACGGATTCTGGAAATTGCAGATGATATAGATGAATCGGACGTTCTTTTCGGTTTGCAGCGCTTTTTCAAGGCACTCAAGATTCATGCCGTCAGGCTCCAGCGGAATGCCGCAGAGTCTTGCGTTATAGGAGCGGAAGGAATTGAGAGAACCGATGAAGCTTGGCGCTTCACAGATCACGGTATCGCCTTCGTTGACCATTGACTTTGTAATAAGATCCATCACCTGCTGCGCACCTGAGGTGATGATCAGCTCATCAAAATCTCTGCCGATGTTGTATTCGTCTTTCATAAAGTCGCCGACTGCTTTTCTCAGCGGCGCATAGCCTTCGGTGACGCTGTACTGCAGCGCAGCGATCGGGTTTTCCGTCATGATCTTGTTCGAGATCTCTGCGATCTCTTTCACGGGGAACGCTTCGGGCGCAGGATTGCCTGCGGAAAGAGATACGACTGTCGGATCAGCCGCATATTTGAAGATTTCCCTGATCGCCGATGGTTTGAGCGTTTGCACTCTGTCAGAAAGAATATAATCCATATTGACACAACTTCCTTTTCCTGATAAAATATTACACCCTATTGTAGCACATTTCCCGTTTCTATGCAAGAATAATATGGAACACGGAGATCAATTTTATCCGGGCAGTTACATGGAGAAAACCCTTTTCCGGCGGAAAAAGGGTTTTCTCCCGTTTCTTTCGCTTCCGTCCGATCATAACCGCCGCATTGTCTGTTTACGTTTCTTTTTTCCATTTTTTTATCATTTCATACAGTATTCCACATGAAAAAATTCCTCTTTTGAAAGATACGATAAATATTTTTATGATTACAGGGTAAGATTCTACTTTTATTATGTTGTTTTTTTCGGAAAAATATTTTATACTTATTGTAGTTGTGAGTACGTAATGATTTGAAAGAAGGAAATAACTTGAGCAGAAGATCATCCTTCGGCTACAGCTCCTATGGCTCTCGTTCCTATCGTTCGGGCAGCTACCGCAGCAGACGCAGCCGTAACAGCAGCTGATATTTGGAGAATTGTCAGAAATATCGGAGATTAGACTGAAATTTTACGGTGGGATGCCTTGTCAACTGGTTATTGCTAAGATATAATATATACATCTGTTTGGAAAAGATAATATGTACAAATGCGATTAATAGTACATCGTCTTCAGACAGATCTTACATGCCGGCACAGCCGGCTGATGGAGAATA
>ONYV01000171.1 GCA_900322105.1 uncultured Eubacteriales bacterium
GCATCTTTCGTTGCGCTCTGCGAAAAACTCGGCCTCCGCGTCAGATAATTCTTTTGGAATGAGAAGAGAGAGCAGGAGAAATTCTGCTCTCTCTTTGGGATAAGCCCCTATCAACCTCACGGGCGGTCGGGCATTGAAAAGAAGAGGCCAGTGATCAGTGGCTGTTGACAACTGACAACTTCTCCTCAGTTCCTGACCCCGTGAGTCACTCACCGGGTCTTTTTATTGGCCCGAGACAGGACTAAAATGGAACCAAACGCAAAACAATTTATTACCGAGGTTGACGGCATTGAATCCCACGCTGCCATCGTAGGACTGGCACTGAACAAACCCGTTATTGTCGGTGCAAAGAATGCAACGCTGATTCTCAAAACAGGCACCAACTGCAACATCTATGCCGGCAAAAGCGTCGTCACCACCGCCACCACCAAATTCTAAGCCGCAGCGGCAAGCTGCCGCTCCCCTGTGGGGAATCATCGGTATTCTTTCTTCGCAGCGGCAAGCTGCCGCTCCCTTGTGGGGAATCATCGGTATTCTTTTTTCATACCGCCGTCGCAGGCTTGCGCCTGCTTTGGGCTTACTTCTTCTCGTCATGACACTTCATCATGCTATCGTTTAGCAAGTCGGCGTTTCTGACTTATTTTTACTTTTGTTTCCGAAACATTTGACAAAACTGCTTTTCAGGTGTATAATAAAAGCACAAAGTGAGCGATCCGATAAACGGTTAGCTCCGATTTGGCTTAGTTAAAGAAATAACCGCGCCGTTTGAGCTGGGGGCGGTTATTTCTTTTTGTTATACTGCAATATGAGCAGATATGTATTGACAATCGTTCCGATGGCGATGACCATCTGGAAAAAGTCGCCCCACGTCATATTCATGCCGCATCACTCCTTCCTCTTTCAGAGTACGGAGTGAACAAAAGAAATCTTCGCTCCGCCTTTTTGAAAAAGCCAAAAGTCGGAGCTGACCGCCTACCGTCAGTGATCGCTCACTTTGCATTTTATATCATATCACAAAAACCATGCTTTGTCAAAAATAATAACCGCTGTACTCATCGTCATTCATTCAAAGTACAGCGGTTTCGTTGTCTTACGGCTGCTTTTCGGTATCCAATCCAAAATAAGCATCCATGATCTTTTTGGCAGCGCCGATGGCGACAGCGCTTTTTGCGCCATGCTCGACCATCACAGCAACAGCGATCTGCGGATGATCGAACGGCGCATAGCAGATAAAATTTGCGTGATCCGAACCGTTGTTTTCGGCTGTCCCTGTTTTACCTGCGACCTTAACGGGATAGTCTTCGAGCAGCGTATAATGAGATGCCGCCAGCAGCATACCGCTTTGAACGGTTTTGAGATACTGCGGACTCACGCCAAGCTCATCGACAATTTCGCTTTCTGACTGCATCAGTACCTCGTCCGACGCATATTTTACCACTCTGTCCGCAATATGCGCTTTCAGACGAACGCCGTTATTTGCCAGCGTTGCGGCATAGACCGCAAGCTGCAGCGGCGTGAACTGATTGTCAGACTGACCGATGGCGGCAGGTGAAACAAAGCTCTCGTACCACTGTGAACCCATCTGTTCGCTGAGATCAGGTCCTGCCAGCGTGCCTGCGCTTTCCTGCACTTCCACGCCTGTTTTTACACCCAGACCGCAGCGTTTTGCATAGCGGTCAAGAAGATCGATCCCCAGCAATCTTCCCGTTTCCGCAAAGAATACGTTGCAGGAATTCATCAAAGCGTGTTCCAGATCCTGCTGCCCGTGAAAGCCCATACACCAGAGCCTCTGACCGCCTGTTGTATAAACGCCGTCACAGTGGATCGAAGTATGCGCCGATATTTTCTTTTCCTGCAAGGCTGCGCAGGCAACGAGCGGTTTATAAGTAGAGCCGGGCGCGAGCGCTCCCATGAACGCTCTGTCAAACAGCGGCAGTGTTTTGTCAGAAACCAGTGTTTCGTAGTCTTCATAAAACGTTGACAGATCATAATTCGGATAGTTTGCAGCGCACATGACAGAGAAATCCTTTACTCTCAGCACAACTGCCGCTGCGCCGACACAATCCGCTCCCATCTGCGGATCGCCGCATTCTTTTGCGTATTCATTTGCCTGCAAAACAGCCTCTTTCAGCGCGTTCTCCGCTGTCCTTTGCAGTTTTGCGTCGATCGTCAGATAGACCGAATTTCCGGGAACGGTTTTTTCGGCAGACACAAGCTCTGCCCTGCCCTGATCGTCCTCTTCATAGGTCAGACTTCCCGCAGTCCCTCTCAGTTGATCCTCAAACGCAGCCTCAACTCCGCTTTTGCCGATATAGTCCGTATATCCGTAGCCCTTTTCCCTGTATTCCTCATACTCCTGCGCAGAGATCAGCCCTGTCACGCCAACAAGGTGCGGCGCTAAATCTCCGTTACAGTAAGTTCTCACCGCCATCGCCTCGACTGTGACGCCTTTCGTCCCTGTCATTCTTTCAGAAATGACCATCATCGAATCTTCATCCAGTTCTTTTGCAAAAACATAGGGCTGAGTTTTGCTGTAGCCTGTCCTTTCCATCCTGTAACGCACGCTTGCGATCTTTCTTTGCATCTCAACAGGGTATCTTTCACATTCATACCGCTCTGTCAGCTTTATCATACATTCTTCAGCGCTTGCATAGGGATTCATATTCAGATTATCCTTGCTTTTCAGGTCAGCTATTTCGCTGCTTCTTTCTTCGTCAAAGGCATATTCGCCGTTTGCATCAACTATGATAGGAAGCTCGTCTATCCACTTGCAGCCACAGCTTTCAAGCAGGGCGACAAGCTTTACGACCGTGGCATTAAGCTCCTCGTCAGGCATGAATATCTTATTTATCAGAACACGGTATCCCGTTTTGTTCACCGCAAGCGGAACACCGTTGACATCATAGATCTCTCCTCTGATAGCATCAGTAGAAACATTATATTCGGTCGAGGTAAGTGCTATATCGTTATAATAATCCGACTGGAATATCTGCCAGCGGATAAGCCTCGCAGAAAAAACAGCCATTGCTGCCAATACAAGCGTCAATACAAGCGCATAACGCCATTTTTTTACTGTTCTCTCCATACAGCCGTCCTCCCCTCCTTATTTTCTGTCATCAGTTATTTATGGTTTTCTGGGCTATAAACCTGTTTATTCCGTAAAAAACGGGAACCAATGCAAATGTATACAGTATCCTCGAAACGTAATGTGCTAAAAAGTATTCCAATACATCACCATAGCCCATTAGTACATAAAACAAAATGAACTGCAGTGTCAATATGACAGGTATGCTGACAGCCCCCGCCAACAATGCCGTAAGCAGATTTGTCCTTATATAGTTTTCCATAAGTATGCTTACCGTATAGCATAGAATCATCAGCATTATCGCATAAAATCCCATAGGACCGTTATAGCCCGTATCAGCCAGCAATCCGCATATAATGCCGAATACTATCGCGGGCACCTCTCCCTCGAATATCGCTATCGTCAAGGCAATAGGTATCATCAGAACAGGTCTGCCGCCGAATACTTCAAGCGTAAGAGCGCTGTTGCTCTGCAGAATACAGCATATAAGTATTTCAAGAGAAAAAGCGGTGTATTTTACAAAATTGAATTTGTTCATGGTTTTTTTGAGCTTTCCTTTCCGCTT
>ONYV01000172.1 GCA_900322105.1 uncultured Eubacteriales bacterium
GGCGGATCGGGCAAAAGAAATGGAACATCAGCAGGAAAAAGATGCAGGGCGTATTCGGTATGACGGACTTATCAGCCTGATAGAAAACGGAAAACGGGAGGCAGGAAAAATGTTTGTAGATATCGCAAAAATATTTATCAAAGCAGGTGACGGCGGCGACGGCGCTGTGACCTTTCACAGAGAAAAATATGTTGCCTCGGGCGGACCTGACGGCGGCGACGGCGGCAGAGGCGGCAATATCGTCTTTGTGGCGGATACCAATCTGTCTACCCTGGCAGATTTCCGCTATAAAAGAAAATATACCGCGCCAAAGGGCGAAAACGGCAGAGGCGGCAGGTGCAACGGCAAAAAGGCGCAGGATCTGGTGATCCGTGTGCCGAAAGGAACGATCGTAAAAGAAGCGGAAAGCGGCAGGATCCTTGCCGATCTTTCCGACAACGAGCCTGTTGTTGTCGCAAAAGGCGGCAAAGGCGGCTTTGGCAATACGCATTTTGCAACGCCGACCCGTCAGACCCCCCGTTTCGCAAAGCCCGGCAGTCCGGGAGAAAGCTATGAAGTGCAGTTGGAACTGAAGCTGTTGGCGGATGTGGGGATCGTCGGATATCCGAATGTGGGAAAGTCCACGCTGATCTCCGTTGTCAGTCAGGCAAAGCCCATTATCGCAAACTATCACTTCACGACCATCACACCTGTGCTGGGCGTTGTGAGGATGGGAGAAGAAAGCTCGTTTGTCATGGCGGATATCCCCGGACTGATCGAGGGCGCACATGACGGCTTGGGACTGGGACATCAGTTTTTGCGGCACGTTGAGCGGTGCAGACTGCTGCTGCATATCGTGGATGTGTCGGGCAGCGAGGGACGTGACCCGAAACAGGATTTTGAAACGATCAACAACGAGCTGAAAAAGTTCAACCCGGAACTTGCCAAGCGTCCGATGATCGTGGCTGCCAATAAGTGCGATCTGACAGACGATGAAACGGTGGAAGATTTCCGCAGGTATATTGAAGCGCAGGGTTATCAGTTCTTCCCGATCATGGCGGCGATCGCCTATCAGACAGAACCGCTGCTCAAAGCGATTCAGGAACAGCTTTCCAAACTGCCGCCGATCACGAAATATGAACGTGAAGAAGCGCCTGTGCTGTCTGACGATCAGATCACAAAGCAGGAGATCAAAGTCACGCAGCAGGACGGCGTATTCTTTGTGGAGTGTGAATGGCTGCTCAGAATCCTCAGAACGATCAATTTTGACGAGTATGATTCTTTGCAGTATTTCCAGAGAGTGCTGATCGGGTCGGGTGTGATCGAAGCGCTGAAAAACGCAGGCATCAAAGAAGGCGATACCGTCAGTATGTATGATATCGAATTTGATTTTGTGGAATAACGGAGGACGATAATTTGGCAAGACTCACATTATTTGACTGCGAACCAAAGCAGCTCAGTCCGCTGACGCTGGCGTTTGTCGGTGACGGTGTATTTGATCTGTTTGTCAGGGAAGAAATCGTTTGCTCGGCAAACCGCCCCGTCAAGGAACTGAACCGATTGAAAGTGGAGCGTGTGCGGTGCGAAGCGCAGGCAAGTTTATATGCAAAAATAGAGCCGCTTCTGACAGAAGAAGAAGCAGAGATCTTCCGCCGAGGCAGAAACGCCCACACGTCCCACACGCCCAAAAATGCCTCGTCCGCCGACTACCACACCGCCACAGGTCTGGAAGCCCTCTTTGGCTACCTCTATCTTTCCGACAGATTTGACCGCATTCGTGAACTCATCTCCAACAGCGCAGAGCCTGCGGCGGCAAGCTGCCGCTCCCAATTTAGGGAATCATAGGTATTCTCTCTTCGTACCGCCGGCGCAGAGCCTGCGCTCTCCTGTGGGGAATCATAGGTATTCTCTCTTCGCACCGCCGGCGCAGAGCCTGCGCTCCCCTGTGGGAAATCATAGGTATTCTCTCTTCGCACCGCCGGCGCAGAGCCTGCGCTCCCCTGTGGGGAATCATAGGTATTCTCTCTTCGTACCGCCGTCGCAGAGCCTGCGCTCCCTTGTGGGGAATCATAGGTATTCTCTCTTCGTACCGCCGTCGCAGGCTATAAAAGCCTGCTTTGGGCTTACATTTACAGACCTGATGTTTTATTGCACTAAAAATTTAACTTGCAAGTTATTTCTAAAGAGTATCAAATTTCAATACCCGAGAAAGTAAGCCCCAAGCAAGCCTTTCGGCTTGCGACGGCGAAACAGAGGTATGACACCAATGATTCCCCAATTGGGAGCGCAGGCTCTGCGCCGGCAGCTTACCGCAGTTTTTGCAGGTTG
The DNA here is from genome assembly GCA_900322105.1 of uncultured Eubacteriales bacterium. Lineage (GTDB taxonomy): Bacteria > Bacillota > Clostridia > Oscillospirales > Acutalibacteraceae > UBA1213. The sequence continues at coordinate 2,308 of ONYV01000172.1, forward strand.
TCCATGACAAGGATGCAGAGCAGGGAAACGGCGATCACGCACACGACATAGACAGTTGTGTGGAGCGCATAGGACGGAAAAGGAAGGGGCGCAAGGATCTGGCGGATGAAGATCTGTGAAAGGTAGATCGGAAAACTGAGCTTTCCCAAGAAATAGACAAAGCGGTTGTTGAGGAATCTGACAGAGGAACGGTCGCTGAAAGAGATCAGCACGGCAGGAGCGGCTAAAAACAGCATGGTGTAGTCGTTGAACTGTTTGAAAGAGTTCAGCGTGCCGAGAGCGTAGAAGATGATGAGCGCATAAAGGAACACTTCTGCAAGGATCAGCAAGGCTTTCGGGACTTTATTGAGCGTTCCTTTTTCATGGAACACATAGCAAAGACAACCCAAGGAAAGCTCTGCGGCAGCCCGAAGAATGCCCGCAGGACAGATCAGCATCCATTGTGACACAAAGTCAAGATCGTGTTTCTGGTGATAGAGTATCCCTAACAGCCCGACACAGAGGATCGGGCAGAGATAGAGCAGGAATGCTTTGCGGTATTTGATCGCAAACGGCGTGAGCAGAAACATGACGATCAGCATCGCAGAGATGTACCATTCGTGTCCCAACAGCGGCAGATTGCTGATACCGCTCATGCGCAGCATCAACAGATCGGGTATCGACCTGAAAAACTGTGCAAACCCCTTTTGGAATGTCCAGCCGTAGTTTATCCATGCATAGATGAAAGTGGCGGCAAAGAAAAAGAAGTGATACGGGAAAAAGGAAAGGAATTTCTTTTTCATAAAGCCCACACTGTTGGAAATGAGCGTTTCTTTTTGATAGGTGTATTTCGAGAGAGATTTTGCGAACAGGAAACCCGATGTGACAAAGAAAAATTCCACGCCGATATATCCTCTTGTGAATATCTCAAACGGATATTTGACGGCATTGTCAAAGTGGTAGATGATAACGATGATGGAAAAGAGAAATTTCAGCAGGTCTACTTTTCCGTTTCTGGCAGGCTTGTCCATAGTAAACGCTCCTTTTTAATTGAAATAGATTGCGGAAAACAGGGTTACGGATGGGTGTGTGCTTTTGAATCAGCGTATCTGTATCATGATGCAGTGTCATTGTGATACAAAGCGCTGTTTGTGCGGTGAACTTTTTGAAACTGCTTTGTGATAAACTAAAATGAAGCTGCAAAAGGCTGAAAAGGGGTCAGACACTTTGGAAAATGGTGTCAGTGTCATGACGCAGTGAAGCTGTGCGGTAAAGCGTGATCCATGATGTGAATATATATCATAAAATATCATCTGTGTGTTGAAGCTTTGTGAAACGGTATTTTTTTCAGCAGCTTTTGAGCGGAATCGGGAAAGGGAAGACACTTCATGGTTTCGATCACCAAAAGCTGAGAAAGATACACGGGAAAACTGAGCTTGCCTAAAAAATAAACGAAACGGTTGTTGAACAGGGGAACGGATGTACGGTCGTCAAAGGAAAGCGTTACGGCGATGGCGGCGATAAACAGAATGGCGAAATCGTTCATGTCGGGCAGGACTTTTGAACCGTACAAAAAGATGATGAGATACAGCGCAGGTTCGGTCAGATACAAGATCGGTTTCGGCACAGCTTTCAGAACCTGCTTTTCATGTATCACATAACACAAACATCCGAGCGACAGTTCGGACACGGCACGCAGAACGCCCCAGTAGCAAAACCCGTTCCAGTCGGAGGCAAGATTCAGGGTGTTTTTTTCATGATAGATCAGTCCGAGAATGCCGACAAAGAGGATGGGGGCGATATAGTAAAGAAAGGCTTTGCGAAATCGGATGATGAGCGGTGTCAGCACGAACATGACGATCAGCATAGCGGAAATGTACCATTCATACCGCATGGGGGACATATGACTGATGCCGCCCATTTGCAGTATCAGCAGATCGGGTATGCACTGCAAAAGGTACACAAACGAACCGCCGACCGAAAAGTGCTTTTGAACGATCACAAACACAAAGCAGGCGATAAAGAAAAACAGATGATACGGAAA
>ONYV01000033.1 GCA_900322105.1 uncultured Eubacteriales bacterium
TCGGGAGCGAGAGTCCATGAAAAGGGAATGGCGGTTTGCCGCAAAGAATCAAGCCTTGCCGACAGAGCCGAACAGTTCCATCTTTTCTTTTACGGTAGCTTTGATCGCCTCGAAACCGGGGTTGAGCAGCTTTCTGGGGTCGAAGCCCTTGCCTTCGAGATCCTTGCCTGCTTCAATGTACTTTCTGGTAGCTTCCTGGAAAGAAAGCTGGCATTCTGTGTTTACGTTGATCTTGGAAACGCCCAGAGAGATCGCTTTCTTGATCATGTCGGCAGGAATACCTGTGCCGCCGTGGAGTACCAGAGGCATTTCACCTGTTTTTGCCTGGATTGCATCCAGTGTTTCAAAGCTCAGACCCTTCCAGTTTGCAGGATACTTGCCGTGAATGTTGCCGATGCCTGCTGCAAGCATATCTACGCCGAGGTCAGCGATCGTCTTGCACTCATCGGGATCTGCACATTCGCCCATGCCGACTACGCCGTCTTCTTCGCCGCCGATAGAGCCGACTTCACACTCGATGGAAAGACCGAGATTGTGAGCAACGCTGACGAGTTCGGAAGACTTTGCGAGGTTCTCCTCAAAGGGATAGTGTGAACCGTCGAACATGATAGAGGTGAAGCCTGCCTGAATGCACTTGTAGCAGCCTTCGTATGTACCGTGGTCGAGATGCAGAGCAACAGGAACGGTAATACCCAGAGATTCGTCCATTGCCTTGACCATAGCGGCAACGGTCTTGAAGCCTGTCATATACTTTCCTGCGCCTTCGGATACACCGAGGATCACAGGGGAATTAAGCTCCTGAGCGGTAAGAAGGATCGCTTTTGTCCACTCAAGGTTGTTGATGTTGAACTGGCCGACTGCATAGTGTCCTGCCTTTGCTTTCTTCAGCATTTCTGCTGCGTTGACTAATGCCATTGTCATCACGCTCCAAATCAATTTGAAATTACTGTGTACGGAAAAGCTTCCCGTACATCTCACATCTATTATACAATATTCTTTTCAAAATAAAAAGCCCTTTTGAAAACTTTTTTGCAGCAATCGGAAAAAAGTTGTCCCGCAAGCCTTTTGAGCCTGCGGGACGAAAAGAAAGATGAAAGGAAAGAAAGCAAGTTTGATATGCTGTCTGTATCAGCAGTCAGCAATATAGAGCATCATTCCTTAGTATAGATCACTCTGTCATAGTCATAGTTGAAAGCGTAGACAGTGTTTTGAGTTTTGGTGTTGCCGTCGCCGTAGTTCGGACCGTCAGGGAACCATCTGTTGTCGATGTGGAACTTGAATCCTGTTGCGTCTTTCGGGATATAGGCGACATACTGTTTGAAAGTCTGAGCGCTGCCCCAGAAACCGACGTTCTTGACGGTGGTGGTCGAAAGCGGTGTGCAGACAGCGTCTTTTGCGCCGTCTTTGCCGCCCCAGTAGCGGATCTGGTATTTGGATTCGGGCATTTCGTTATAGACGTATGTGATAACATTGACGTTGATCTTGATCATGCCTGAGTAGACGTCGACTGCGCCGACTTCAAATTCTGTTTCTTTTGTCGCCAAGACCTTATCTTTGTACTTGATCTCCAAAGCAACGGTATATTTTCCGTTTTCTTTCGGAGTCCATTTATATGCGCCTGAGGCATTCGGCTTGACGACAAGGGGAGCGCCGCCTTGTTTGGTGATGGTGTAGGTATAGTCGTTATAAGTCAGGAGAGAGGAAGCGTATTTGACTTTTGCGCTGACTTCGATCGTTGTTCCGTAATTTATGTAGTCGCAGGAAAAGTTGATGCGGCTGATGGTGGTCGGCTCGATCTTGATATAGCGGGAATACTGCACGGCTTTGCCGGAAGAATCCTTTACCTTGACGATGAGCTTATAAGCGCCTGTGTTGCCAAAGAGTCTGGACACAGAGGTCTTTGCGGTGTTTTCAAGGATAGTGTAGGTCTTGCCGCCTTTTTCGTAGTAGTAGGAGTAGGTATATTTGCCTGTTCCGCCTGTCACGTGAGGGGTGATGACGACACGCTCGTAGCGGCAGGTGGTTCTGTCGGTGTTGGTGTCGATCGAACGAAGCGCAAGCTGTTTGTTATATACCTTGAAGCTGAGATGACGGGAAGCGACAATGCCGCTTTCATCGGTGGCAGAGAGTACAGCCTCATAGTTGCCTGCGACGGTGGGCGTCCATCCGATCTTCAGGACGTTTGTTTTGTTTACGGTGTCAATGGCGATGCCTTTGGTGTACTTGTTGGCAACGATCTTGCCGTCTCTGGAGATCACCAGATGGTATTTGATCGGGCTGCTGCCTCTGGTTTCGTTTTCGGATTTTGCGACAAACCTGACTTCACTGCCGACATAAGCGTTTTCGGGAACGGTCAGTGACAGCTTTGAAAACTGATAGTAGTCTTTCATCGGTACAGACTTCGTCTCTTTGGTGACGCTGAAAGGGAAAGTGGTGTTCAGCGCATAGTTTCTCTGTGTATTTTCGTCGATGATAACAGCGTCCTTGACGGTCAGAGGAGAAACGTCCTTGCCTTCGTCTACAAAGGAAACGCTCCAGTCATAATCGTTGAAAGTATCGGAATTCAGTCCGGGGATCACATTGTCAAGGTCAACGATCATCGTACCGTCACAGGGGGTTGTTGTGCCGTCATAGGAGAGTATCTTTGCGGAATTATGGACGATCTGAAAATGAGGAGCGGTCTTTTTCGTGAACGTTACGCCGTCCTTTTTTCTTTTGGCGGTGATCGCAAGATAGCTGTCGTTGCGGTTTGAGGTGTTGAGGGTGTATTTCAGATAGATGTTGGAAGATTTGAAATCTTTGTCAACATTCAGCTTGACAAAGGTAATCATGGAAGGGTGTCTGCCGTCTTCATATCCGACGCCGCTGACAACGGACTGATCGTTTAAGGAGTCATACGCCATCCAGCAGAAGCCTTTGTTGCAGTAATCTTTTCCCCATGAGTTTACCATCTTGAAAGCGCCCATTTCGCCTTCGTCGATCTTGTTGTTGCTATTGATATCCGTCCAGATGTTGTCATCATAGCCGACAATGGTCATGGCATGGCAGCCGTCGCCGCCGACCTGCTTGTAGACGACCTGCTGTCCGACCAGCCCTTCATTGACTTTTGAGCCGTCGGGAGAGGCTTTCAGAGTCGTGGTCTTGTAGGAATAAATAAAGCCTGTGAAAGAAATGATATGACCGTTGCGAAGGGTCGCTTTGATGGCGGCAATGTCATCATCTTTGGGAGAGGTGATGCGGGAGTTTTTGTAGCCGACATTTTCATAATACATATAATTGCTGACACGGTAGTTGTTGGCATCTCTCCAGATACTGTAATCGGGATTCCATGTAGCATAGTTCAGCGTATCGGGAACATTGGCATAGGTGGTGCAGCCGTTATTGTGGAGCAGCTCGTAAATGTCCCACGGAACGGTGCCTGTATTCATTCCTCCTACGATCTGGTTATAGACGAACAGGGGTTGGAAAGTATTTTCGGGAGTGGTGGGTCTGTCAAGGGACTTGTTCATCTCGTAGGTGAACTGATAGTAAACATTTGCCCATGCGCAGCAGGAACCGATACCGCCCTGACTTTCGACAGCAGGGAAATACGGACTTTCGCTCAGGTCAACGGAATCCTTGTCGTTCTTAACGGCTTCTTCGGCTTCTCTGACAGCGGCGGTGGATTGGATGGTGTGGCGCACGGCAGTGATGTAGTCGTCGGTGTCCACGATGCGCACGCCGTACAGCCGTGACGGGATCACACCCACTTCATCAGCGGCGGAAGCGTTCAGCGCAGGACTTGCCAGAGCGGAAGAGCCGATCGCTGCGGCAGAAAGCAAAACAGCGCAGGTTTTTTTCAGAAAACGGAATCTTTGATTCTTTTTCAAACTTAATGACCTCCTTTTTTCTCCGAAACAGCGGTTATCTGTTGTTAACAAATTATCTATATTTATTTTACCATTTTGTAACAATTAGTCAATGGATAGAATGACGTATTTTTTTGAAGATAATTGGAGACATCTAACAAAAGGAAAAAACAGCCTTGTCAAACCAAACAAAAAGCGACTGTCATTTCCTGCGTTTATCGTCATTTTTTTTGCTGTGCTTACGCTTTTGGAAAAGTGAGACTTCCATGCAGAGAAAGTCATATTCTTCAAAAACGGCGTATTCTTTCTTTTTCTGCTGTTTTCCTGATATAATCTTGACTTTTTACGCAAAAAGCAGTATTTTATTATAAGTATTAAAGGAAAACGGCTGATGCCGAAAAAAGGGGATAATGAAAATGTTGACACTGGATAAGATCTATCATGCATCTTATGTACTCAAGGATGTTGTCAGACCGACCGATATGATCCATGCGACCAATCTGTCGGATGACTGCGAACTGTATCTGAAAACCGAGAATTTGCAGGTGACGGGCGCATTCAAGGCAAGAGGTGCTTTTTACAAGATCTCTCAGCTGACAGACGAGGAAAGAAGCAAGGGCGTGATCGCCTGTTCGGCAGGAAACCATGCGCAGGGTGTTGCGCGCGCAGCGCAGAGATACGGTATCAAGTCGATCATCTGTATGCCGAATGCCGCCCCGATCTCTAAGGTAGAGGCTACCAAAAGCTACGGCGCAGAAGTCTGTCTGGTAGAGGGTACGTATGACGATGCGCATGACAAGGCGGTTGAGCTGCAAAAGGAAACAGGCGCTACCTTTGTGCATCCCTTTGATGATGAAATGGTCATTGCAGGACAGGGTACCATCGGTCTGGAGATCCTCAATCAGCTTCCGGACGTGGACGCTGTGATCGTGCCGATCGGCGGCGGCGGTCTCATCAGCGGCGTTGCCTATGCGATCAAGTCGCTGAACCCGAATGTCAAGGTATACGGCGTTCAGTCGGCAGGCGCACCGTCGATGTATCTTTCAATGGCGCATCATCAGATCGAAACACTGGACGGCGTGAACACCTTTGCGGACGGTATCGCTGTCAAAACACCGGGAGAGCTGACATTTGAAATGTGCAGCAAATACGTGGACGAGATCATGACGGTGACGGATGATGAAACGGCAACGGCGATCCTTACGCTGATGGAAAAGCAGAAGCTGATCTCAGAGGGCGCAGGCGCTGTGTCGGTTGCGGCGGCGCTGTTTGGCAAGTTCCCCATCAAAGGAAAGAAAGTCTGCTGTCTGGTGTCGGGCGGTAATATCGACGTGACGATCCTGTCAAGAGTTATCGACAGAGGCTTGCAGAAAACAGGCAGACTTGCAGAATTTACCATCGCTCTGACGGATAAGCCCGGTGAGCTGCAAACGGTTTCCAAGATCATTTCCAAGCTGGGCGCAAACGTTGTTTCCGTCAGCCATGACCGCGCTGATCTGAACACCGACATCAATTCCTGCTATCTGCGTCTTTCGATGGAGACCAGAAACCATGAGCATATCCAGAAGATCAAGGATGAACTGGCAAAGCACGGCTATCGGATCGTCAGCTGATAAAAAATGACTTGCAGCCGTGAAAGCGGTTTATAAAACTTTGCGGTATCATTATAATATTATAATACTATATAAAAGGAAGGTTTTTATTATGGCAGAAGTAATCTATACCAAAAATGCGCCCGATGCGATCGGTCCTTATTCTCAGGCAATCAAGACAGGGAATCTTGTGTTTACATCCGGTCAGATCGCTATTGACCCTTCAACAGGCAATGTGGAAGCAGATACCATCGAGGGTCAGACAGAACAGGTCATGAAAAATCTGAAAGCGCTCCTTGAAGCGGCAGGCACTTCTCTTGAAAAGGCTGTCAAGACGGTTTGTTTCTTGGCAGATATGAACGACTTTGCGGCGTTCAATGCGATCTACGGTCAGTATTTTACAGGAAAGCCTGCGCGTTCCTGCGTGGCTGTCAAGACGCTGCCCAAAAATGTGCTGTGTGAAGTTGAGGTCATTGCAGAGGTCTGAACGGCATAACAATAGACTTCTCCGGTTCCCGAGGAAGTCTGATATTTTGAACGGATACGGCTGCTGTCGGGTGTTTCCTGATCGCAGCCGTTTTTTTCGGAATGAAGGAGGAGTGATGCGGTATGATGAAGATGCATTACTGTTTTGAATGCGGTACGGCTTTGACGCAGCGGTATCTTGAAAATGAAGGGATCATCCCTTACTGTGAGACTTGCGGCGTATTTCGGTTTCCGATCTTTTCAACGGCTGTCAGTATCATCACGCTGAATCCTGACAGAAATAAAATTCTGCTCATTCAGCAGTATGGCAGGGAAAGCAATATTTTAGTGGCAGGTTATATCAATCAAACGGAAAGCGCAGAGCAGACAGTTGCCCGTGAACTATCGGAAGAAACAGGGCTTATAGCAAGTGAGATACGGTTCAATCAGAGCGAGTATTTTGAAAAGTCAAACACGCTGATGCTGAATTTCAGTTGTGTGGCAGACAGGGAAGCGCTTTACGGTCTCAACACAAAGGAAGTGGACAAAGCGCAGTGGTTTACGTTTGAGGAAGCCGAAAAAGCGATCCGTCCGCATAGTCTGGCAAAAAAGTTTCTGCTGTCCTTTTTGCAAAAGTACCGAAAAGAGCAGGAATGATACAAAAGACGGTAATTATCTATTGACAAACGGAGAAGAGAAGAGTAAAATATATTTAACGATTAAACGTTTGTTTAATCAAAATGTGAAAGGAGCGATTTTCATGAAAAAGACCTATAAGATCGAAGTGGATTGCGCAAACTGCGCCAATAAAATGGAAAACGCCGCAAAGCATACTGAGGGCGTAAAGGATGCGGTCGTGAATTTTATGACGCTGAAAATGACGGTGGAATTTGAGGAAGGCGCTGACCCGAAGGAAGTCATGGGCAGAGTGCTGAAGGCTTGCCGCAAGGTCGAAAGCGACTGCGAGATATTTATGTAAGCGTAAGCTTTGAAACGACAAAGTGCGGCAGGAAAGCTGTGTGAGGTGAGGGTATGACGAAAAAACAAAAGAAAAACCTGATTCGCATTATCATTGCGGCAGTGCTGATGGTGGGGCTGAATTTTGTGCCTGTCAGCGGCATATGGCGGCTGGCACTGTTTATGGTGCCGTACCTCATCATCGGTTATGATATCCTGCTGAAAGCCTTCAAGGGCGTGAAGAATCTGCAACCCTTTGACGAATGCTTTCTGATGGCGGTTGCAACCATCGGCGCGATCGTTTTAGGGCTGATCGGAGAAGGAGATTATACCGAAGCGGTCGCTGTAATGCTGTTCTATCAGATCGGTGAATGGTTTCAGAGTTATGCGCTCGGAAAAAGCCGCAGGAATATCAGTGAACTGATGGATATCCGCCCCGATTATGCTAATATCGAAACAGACGGAGAGTTGCAGAAGGTCGATCCTGATGAAGTGGAAACAGGATCGGTGATCGTTGTCAAGCCCGGAGAAAAGATCCCGATCGATGGCGTGATCGTGGAGGGGGAATCTGCGCTGAATACCGCAGCCCTTACGGGAGAAAGTCTGCCAAGAGATGTGATGAGCGGCGATGAGGTCATCAGCGGCTGCATTAACCTGACGGGTCTGCTGAAGATCCGCACGACAAAGGAGTTCGGGGAATCTACCGTATCAAAGATCCTCGATCTGGTCGAAAACGCAAGCTCACGCAAATCAAGGTCGGAGAATTTTATCTCGAAGTTTGCAAGAGTCTATACGCCTGCGGTGGTGATCGGCGCAGTGCTGTTGGCGCTGCTGCCGCCGCTTGCCTGTATGATCTTCGGAATGCCTGCCGAATGGGGTACATGGATCTATCGTGCGCTGACGTTTCTGGTCATCAGCTGCCCCTGTGCGCTGGTCATCAGCATTCCGCTGACGTTCTTTGCAGGGATCGGCGGAGCGGCAAGGGCAGGTGTGCTGGTGAAAGGCTCGAACTCTCTGGAAGCCCTTGCCAAAACGAAAACGGTCGTGTTTGACAAAACAGGCACGCTGACGATGGGCGTGTTCAAGGTGGTGGCGGTGCATCCCGATCGGGTCGATGAAAATACACTGCTGCATTTAGCGGCTCATGTGGAGCGATATTCTGCCCACCCGATCGCTGCCTCTCTCAGGGAAGCCTACCCCGAAGAAGCGGACGGCTGTTCGATCACGGACATTCAGGAGATTGCAGGACAGGGCGTGAAAGCAAAGGTCAACGGCGAAACAGTGTGTGTCGGCAACGAAAAAATGATGCGGTCATCGGGCGCAGTTGTCACAAAATGTTCGCATAACCATGTCGGAACGGTGATCCATGCTGCAAAAAACGGCGAATATCTGGGACATATCGAGATATCG
>ONYV01000173.1 GCA_900322105.1 uncultured Eubacteriales bacterium
AGAATGTACAGCTCAAATAGACAGAGTGAGCGCAAGCGAACGTCAGCGAATTGGGGGCGCAGGCTCTGCGCTCGGGGGCGGCAGCTTGCCGCCGCTTGACTTATTGGGGGGGATGGGGTATAATTTATATTGGAAAAACAGCGGAATGCTGGAAAAAATGGAGGAAAAGAATATGAAGAATTATAAGATCACATTGCTCAAAGGGGACGGTATCGGACCGGAGATCGTAAACGAGGCTGTAAAAGTGCTGGATAAGACAGCAGAAAAATACGGCTTCGGCGTGACCTATACCGATGCGCTGCTCGGCGGATGCGCAATTGACGCAACAGGCGTGCCACTGCCGCAGGAAACCATCGACAAATGCCTTGCTTCGGATTCTGTGCTGCTCGGCGCTGTCGGCGGTCCTAAGTGGGACACTCAACCCGGCAATAACCGCCCCGAAGCAGGCTTGCTCGGGATCAGAGGTGCGCTCGGTCTGTTTGCAAACCTCAGACCGGCTGTTATCTTTGAACCGCTCAGAGATGCTTCTCCCCTCAGAAGTGACATCATCGGCGACGCTATGGATATTATGATCGTCCGTGAACTGACAGGCGGTATCTACTTCGGTAAAAGAGGTAACTTTGAAGAAGACGGCGTGGCGGCTGCTTACGATACCGAAAAATATAACGTTAATGAGATCGAAAGGATCGGTAGGGTCGCTTTCGATATGGCAATGAAACGCAATAAAAAACTGACAAGCGTTGACAAAGCAAATGTCCTCGACTCTTCTCGCCTGTGGAGAGCAACCATGAACCGCCTTTCCAAAGAATATCCCGAAGTGGAGCTGAACCACCTCTATGTCGATAACTGCGCAATGCAGCTCGTCAGAAATCCGAAACAGTTTGATGTCATCGTCACTTCCAATATCTTTGGCGATATCCTCTCGGATGAAGCGTCTATGATCAGCGGCTCGATCGGTATGCTCGCTTCTGCAAGCCTGAACAGCACAAAGCTTGGTATGTATGAGCCCATCCACGGCTCTGCGCCCGATATCGCAGGTCAGGGAATTGCCAATCCGCTGGCAACCATCCTCTCTGTCGCTATGATGCTGCGCTACTCTCTGGATGAGCCTGCCGCTGCCGATGCGATCGAAAACGCTGTGGCTGAGGTGCTGAAAACAACCAGAACGCCCGATATCTATACCGAGGGTACGAAAAAAGTGTCTACCGCCGAAATGGGGGATGCTGTGTGCGCTCTGATCTGATCGCTTGCTGCTTGGTAACATTGCAAAAAAGGTGAAACATCTATGAATAATATGAATCTCGCACTTACCCTGCTGATCGCAGGCTTCGTGATCGTCTTTGTCGTTTTGATATTGCTGATCGTCATTATCACCCTCTACGGCAAGATCATTCAGGGCGCTCAGAAGTCTTCTCGGCAGCGCAAGGAAAAAAAGCGCCAAAACCTTGGCGTTATACAAAGACCCGAATCCGAACCCGAACCCACTCCTGCCGCTGTGTCAAAGCCTGCGGCAGATACCGCTTTGAACGATGAGATCCCCGATGAGATCATCGCTGTCATTGCAGCGGCAGTGGATGCTGTTTACGGCGGCAAGCCGCATAAAGTCAGAGCCGTCCGCCGTGCAGGCAATGTCCGCTCGGCATGGGGCAGCGCAGGTGTGATACACAACACACGCCCCTTCTGAAATGTCCGCTGAAGTTCCGCAGCAAACGTCATGAATCCTGTATCCCTTGCCCGAACCATATGACAAAATATTGTGTCTGATATATCGGCAGGGAACAAAACACTATGCAAAATCAGCCTGACGTTTGCAGTGACAGTGTTATAAAGAAAGGAAGAGAATCTATGGAACTTTTCAATCAGCTCGGCAACGTCATTGTCGGACTGTTTCAATCATCGGGACTCTGTACCCTCAGTTGGGAAAACTATGTGATGATCGTCATCTCTTTCCTGCTGATGTTCCTTGCGATCAAAAAGCAGTATGAACCGCTTTTGCTGCTGCCGATCGCTTTCGGTATGATGATCGTGAATATTTTCCCTGCGATCATGGCAAATCCCACCACTCAGCTTCTGACGCTGGAACAGGTCACCGCAAAGGGACTTGACCCTGCGTCTTATCCCACCACCACACAGCTTATGACGCAAGCGCAGGCAGTCGCCGCAGGCTTTAACCCCGCAGGCATGGAAAGAGTGCTTTCAGACGGCGCAGAACTCTACAAAGCCGTATATTATAATGTCACCGAAAACGGCGGTCTGTTCTATTACCTCTATCAGGGCGTACATCTCGGCATCTTTCCGCCGCTGATCTTCCTTGGTATCGGCGCAATGACCGACTTCGGTCCTCTGATCGCTAACCCCAAGAGCTTTATCCTCGGCGCCGCCGCTCAGATCGGTATTTTCATTACCTTTATCGGCGCAATCCTGCTGGGCTTCCAGCCGAACGAGGCAGGCTCTATTGCGATCATCGGCGGCGCAGACGGTCCTACGGCGATCTTTGTTACGTCTAAGCTTTCTCCCGAACTGCTCGGTCCTATCGCTGTGGCGGCTTATTCCTATATGGCGCTCGTTCCGATCATCCAGCCGCCGATCATGCGTTTGCTGACGACAAAAAAAGAGCGTTCCATCGTGATGGGACAGCTTCGCCCCGTATCCAAACTGGAAAAGATACTGTTCCCGATCGTGGTCGTTGTGCTGGTCGCTATTCTCCTGCCCGATGCCGCTCCGCTGGTCGGTATGCTGATGCTGGGCAACCTCTTTAAGGAAAGCGGCGTGGTCGATCGTATCGCAAAGACGGCGCAAAATGAGCTGATGAACATTGTCACGATCTTCCTTGGTGTGACAGTCGGCGCAACCGCCAGCGGCACATTGTTCCTTACGCCGAAAACTCTTGGCATTATCGCCCTCGGTCTTGCGGCGTTCTGTATGGGTACTGCCTGCGGCGTACTCTTTGGCAAGATCATGTGCTGGGCGACCAAAGGCAAGATCAATCCGCTCATCGGTTCGGCAGGTGTTTCCGCTGTTCCTATGGCGGCTCGTATCTCTCAAAAAGTCGGTCAGGAAGAGAATCCTGCCAACTTCCTTCTGATGCACGCTATGGGTCCGAACGTTGCAGGCGTGATCGGTTCTGCTGTCGCCGCAGGTGTGCTGATCTCCGTTCTCAAATGATCCGCTGCTGACGTGATCTGATATACTGACGGTACATTCACCGTATGTATGATACAGTGAATGTGCCGTCATTTTTGATGCACCGACCGTTTTACACTTCACACAGCACTTATCACACGTATAGACAATGCAGTGAATGTACCGTCAATTGATACGTACCGACCGTTTTATACACCTCACGCAGAATTTTTTACTTGCACATAAAGCCGATGATCCCGACACCTGCATGAAGCCGTTACGAAAAAAATACAAATAGTATAATTAGTAATAAAATACTCATATTGTATAAATGTTCCCCTTGCAAAATTCAGAACACTGTGCTATAATGATAAAGTCGTGAGGAACGACAGACAATTGAAAACAGTTGGTGTTGATGACGTTGAGGGTCCACCCGTTCCCATGCCGAACACGGAAGTTAAGCTCAATGGTGCCGAAGATACTTGGATGGTGACGTC
>ONYV01000174.1 GCA_900322105.1 uncultured Eubacteriales bacterium
GGGCGGAATGTCGGGACCTGCGGTGTTCCCTGTGGCGGTGCGTATGGTCTGGCAGGTGAAAAACGCCGTCAGCATCCCTGTCATCGGCATGGGCGGCATTACCACATGGAAGGATGCCGTAGAAATGCTGATCGCAGGAGCGGACGCTTTACAGATCGGCACAGCGCTGTTTACTGACCCTTATGCGCCTGTAAAGATCACAGAAGGACTGAACCGCTATCTTGACGACCACCGCTTGTCCTCTGTCACAGAACTGACCCACACCATCATCCCGAACTGACACTCATATCTATGTAAGACACTTATCTCAAACAAGGTACATAACCAATTTGTAAAAAAACGCAGCGTAATTCTAAGGAAAGCAGCGTAATCAAATATGCTTACCATTTATAAGAATAATCAAAAAACCCAAAAGTGAAAAGTTTCGCTCAAGCCTTTTCAAAGGCTTGCAGATTCCAAAGGCAGAGCCTTTGGTCAGGGGTTCGGGGGCTGAAAGCCCCTGACATGAAGAAAGAGGGGGAGAGGATGACGGAGTTGATATTGGTGAGGCATTGTCAGGCGGAGGGAAATTTGAAGAGGTTTTTTCAGGGACGGACGGATAGCGATATTACGGAACTGGGCGCTAAACAGATCGAAAGGGCAGGAGAATACCTGAAAGATCAGAATATCGACGTTTTCTATGTCAGTCCGCTGCTGAGAGCGAAAAAAACGGCGGAGGGTATCAATCGGTATCATCAGAAAGAAATGAGATTCTGTGATGAGCTGGTTGAGATCGACGCAGGCAAATGGGAGGGAGTGCCGCTTTCGGAAGTGGAAAAGATCTATCCCGAGGAGTATGACCACTGGAAAAACAATAAAGCACTGTTCCATGCGCCCGGCGGAGAAAGTATGGCGGATGTGTATGCGCGTGTGAGCAAAGCGCTGGATCGGATCATCAAAGACAATCAGGGCAAAACTGTCTGCATTGTTTCACATGGCTGCGCAATCATGAATATGCTGTGCTATCTGCACGGATATCCGGTGGAGGATATCGGCAAAATAACCTTAGGTACGAATTTGGCGATCAGCGTCATTCACTTTGACGAAGCGCTGCGCCCGACCGTCATTAAAGAAAACGATGCGTCTTATTTGCAGGAACTGAGAAGCAGATCAACAGGAATCGTCTGACAGAAAAGCGGAGTGAACAAAATGGTGATCTTATCGGTAGATTACGGCAGAGTGAGAACAGGAATTGCCGTATGTGATGAAAATGAAGTGCTTGCATCTCCCGTTGCCGTCATCAAAGAAGTGCGGCAGGAGGTGCTGGCAGAAAAAATAACGGCGCTGTGCGCAGAGAAAAAGGCGCAGGCGATCGTTTTGGGACTGCCGAAAAACATGGACGGCAGCGAGGGCGAGAGCGCGCAGAATGTACGCGCGTTTGCCGACATACTGCGCAAAACTTCCGGTCTGCCGCTGACGCTTCAGGACGAACGGGGAACGACCGTGACAGCGCATAACTATCTGAACCGCACCAATACACGGGGGCAAAAGCGCAAGGCAGTCGTGGACAGTGTGGCGGCAGTCATTATCTTAGAAGACTATTTGCGATACAGGAGGAATGGCGTATGAGTATTCTTCCAAGCCATAAGCTGACGATCGGAGAATTGTTTGTGTCTATGGCTGTGGGACTGATATTATCTTTGCTGCCAAACGATATCCGCAACCAGACGGATTCCATCTATTTTTCTGAATCGATCGTATGCTTTGCAGTGCTGGCGATCACGGCGGTGTTTTTGTTTATCATCAAACGCTATGAAGCGGTCGGCGCAGCGCTGCTCACCAATTCCGTCATTACCGCAGCGGCATTTGCGTTTGGCATCGTCAACGGCATCATCACCAAGGGCGGCTCATACTGGCCTGAGGTCACCGAATACCAGCTTGTAACGATGGTGCTGCTGTGGACAGTGCCGTTTGTGCTGGTGGTGGTCATGCGGATGTTCCTGAAAGAACCAAAGGACAACAACGATAAGCGGCAGAGCTTTACACGATTCCTTTCCTTATCGCTCAGAGCCATGATGATCCTCTATATCATGCTGCTGATCTTCCGCCACATCATTCCTCATGCGCCCGATATGACAGCGTCCAGAAACATCTATTATGTGCCGCTGTTCCGCATCCGTGAATGTCTGAACAATGCAGGAGAATGGGGCATACGGTATCTTCTCTGGAACGGGCTGCTGCTGGCACCCTTGTCGTTTTCCCTTCTGATCGTCAATCCGAAGATCCGCTGGTGGCAGATCATGTTCATTTCCTTTGCCGCAGGACTGGCGCTGGAGGTGTTCCAGTTTTCGCTGAATACAGGCACTGTCTATATTGACGATCTGCTGCTGTATTTGTTGGGCGGACTGATCGGCGTATGGATGAAAAAGCTGATCGACTATATCCGAAGCGTCTTTACGGCAGGTCAGGATCGCACGATGCTCAGTCTTGACTATACGCCGCTGACGGAGCTGTCCGACAGCAGTGATGAAAACGAAAATGAAGAAACCACAGCTTCTTCACAGGAAACTTCTGCACAGCAGGGGGAAGTGAAAACATCACAGCGAAACGACCTGACCTCGACCTTTGCGGAAAACGCCGATGAGCCTGATATCACACTCGAAAACCCCGGCACACCGCTTACTTCTCAGGAGAAAGAGCTATAAAAGCGCTTCTCCGATGACGGCAACGGCGTTTCCTTTGGCAAGACATTTTGCGTGTTCGCTCAAAAGAATCGGCAGCGCTTTTCCGATACGGCTGAAACGGGCAAATTCGGCAATGGTATAATAATAACGATCCTTTGGCAAAAACGCCGAACGGATCACCAGATAGTAACGATCCTTCCAAAGATACAATGTGCTTTGGAAGGGTTTTTCTTTCATACGGTACAGCGTTTCCATACATCTTAATACTTCCTCTGTGTGGTCGAACACATACACAAGAAAGTCATGCTCCTTTTTGATGCGGTAGAACTTCCGCCTGTTTCTTTTTTCCAGAATCGTCAGCAGCAGCAGACATCCGCTTTGCAGTCCCAGCGCTTCGATCAGCACCCGTTTGTCGTGAAAGCTCAGTCCTGTTTTTTGTTCTGCAAGGCGCATCAGCTCGCTAAGGACTTTTCTTGAGCGGTCATCTTTCAGGCTCAGGTCTTCAAAGGTCAGTGAATAGCCGGTCAGGTCTTTTTCTTCCAAAGAAATCAGTATCCTGTCGGAGGAGATCATTTCAATACGCATAAAGGTCACACTCTTTTCCTGTCAGGGTCGGTTCGATCCTGATATCAAACCGCAGAGAGCGGTCATGTATCAAAGGTCAGTTTATTATATCATATTATGCAGGGAGATGCTTTGCAATTGATTTTTGCTGGAAATTTTCCGTGAGGATTGAAGAACGGAGAAGGTTCTGGTACAATAGACATACAGACAACAAAATCTTACGGGGGTGAAACGATGTCAGTAACAGAAACGGAAAAAGAACAGGCAGTCAAAGAACAGACAGAAGCGGAAGACACTGCGCAGGCTGCAAAAGATTCGATACAGGATACGGACTATCAGGACGCATACATAGAGATACCGTCTGATTATTTTCAG
>ONYV01000212.1 GCA_900322105.1 uncultured Eubacteriales bacterium
GAATGAGTAAATAAATTATTAACAAAACATCTTTTGCTATGATTATTGGAGGGGTTGTATTGCCTGTCGGCTCGGTCGGTGCTTTTGCCTGCGGAAAAGGTGTCCATTCTTCTTGAGAACTATAAAAATATCACGTCAGCGGTTTTAGGAAAGGGGTGCGGGGAATAACCCTTTTTCCGCCAGAAAAGGGTTTTCCCCGCGTGACTGCCCCGACAAAACAGATTTCCCCTGAGAGTTTTGGGAAAGCACTTGAAAAATCGGCGGAGATATATTATACTTGTATGTATTAAGTCAAATTACTGCTGCGGCAGGATCATATGAAAAAGGCGGTGTTTATCATGAGTGAACGTCCTTTGGAAGGTCTTATGGACACAACACTTGATAAAATCAAACAAATGGTAGATGTCAATACCGTGATCGGCTCTCCGATCACAGCACCTAACGGAACGACCGTGATCCCGATCTCTAAGATCATGTACGGCTTTGTTTCGGGCGGTTCGGAGTTTGCTCCGAAAAAAGAAGGGAAAGATCTTTTCGGCGGCGGCGCAAGTGCAGGTGTGACGATTACACCGATCGCTTTTATCGCTGTGACAGCCGATGATGTGAAGCTGCTCAATGTCTCGAACTTCAAAGATACCCCTGACAGAGCAGTTGGTATGGTGCCTGAACTGGTCGATAAGATCATCTCTGCGTTCAAGAAGGACAAGAAAAAAGGCAAGGATAAAAGCGAAAAGGCAGAACTCGACGAACAAGATAAAAAAGCTGCGGAAGCTGCCGCAGAATAAGCAGCGCAGAACATCAAGGAAGTCTAATGACTGCGTGAAGTAATATGGATGTTTCATGAAGCTGCCTGCCCTGTGCATATACATAGTTATAAGCAAGAAAGGGCAGGTGGTTTTTTGTTTTTTCAAGCGTGTAAAAGAAAAAGAAAACGGACGATGTTCGCCCTTTGGTTCAGGTTGATCGCTGTGATGCTGAGTATCGGCATTTCAGCGCAGGTGTGCGGCTTTGGCATCATCACGACGAATAGCAGGACAGCGCTTTTCGTCAGCGCAGTTTTGGAAGAAAAACAGGTATCTCAAGCGCTTGATCTCAGCGCAAAAGCGGCGGTTCTGATGTGCGCAGACACGGGAGAAGTGCTGTTTGAAAAAAATGCGGATGAAAAACTGGCAATCGCCAGTATTACCAAGATCATGACGGCGGTGATCGCTTTGGAATATGCCGCTGCCAATGACCGTGAGATACGCTTTACTTCTGCTATGACGGCGGAAGGCTCCAGTCTGTATTTGCAGGAGGGAGATGTGATGAAGCTCTCGGAACTTGTCAAGGGGATGATGAGCGTATCGGGCAATGACGCTGCCAATGCCATCGCATTTGGTATTGCAGGCAGTTTGGATGCCTTTGCGGAACTGATGAACCAAAAAGCGCGGCAGCTTGGCATGACCAACACCCATTTTGTCACGCCGTCAGGACTTGACCATGAGAACCACTACTCAACAGCCAAAGATATGGCGGTGCTGTGCTGTTATGCGATGAGAAACAGGGAGTTTGCGGATATCGTTTCACAAAAATCACTGACGGTGCAGTTTGTAACACCCGAAAATAAACAGCAATACTGTAATAATCACAACAGACTGCTGTCCATGTATGAAGGGTGTATCGGCATCAAAACAGGCTTTACCAAAAAGGCAGGACGCACCCTGACCTCCTGCGCAGAAAGAAACGGCGTCAGGCTGCTCGCTGTCACGCTGAATGCGCCTGACGACTGGAACGACCATCAGCGTCTGTACGATCACGGCTTTTCGTGTACCACACTTTTTTCCGCTGTCAGCGCAGAGGAAAGCTATCGTCTGCCTGTTGTCGGCGGCGAACAGAACGAGGTGATCGTCAGACCTGTCTGCGGATGTTCTTTGACGGTCAGAAATGACGCTGACGATCAGACGAACAGCCCTGTGAAAACGTCTGTGCTAATACCGCATTCTGTGGATGCGCCGATCGAAAAAGGTATGGTGCTGGGGGAAATAGACGTGTATTACCGTGAGAAAAAAATATCTTCCGTCAGCCTTGCGGCGGCGGAAGCGATCAGGATACAAAAGGAAGAGTGTTAATGGATAACAATAAAGAAAAGATCAGGATCCAGAAGATCATTGCCGATGCAGGGCTTGCTTCCAGAAGAAAAGCTGAAGAGCTGATCGAGAGAGGCGCTGTGACAGTGAACGGTCAGCGCTGCAAACTGGGCGACAAAGCAGACCCTTCACGGGATAAGATCGTTGTGGCAGGCAGAGAGATCCGTCTGCGGAAGGACGCTAAAAAGTATTATATTATGCTGCATAAGCCCAGAGGGTTTATCACGACTATGAGCGATGAGGGCGGCAGAAAGTGTGTGGCGCAGCTGGTGGACGAAGTGCCTGCCAGACTGTTTCCTGTGGGACGGCTGGACAAGGATTCGGAAGGGCTGCTGTTTATGACGAATGACGGTGATTTTGCCAATATGATCAGCCACCCTTCCACTCACTTTGCCAAGACTTACCGTGTGACGGTGCATCCGCGCATTACGGAAGAACAGCTCACCGCTTTGACAACAGGCGTTGTCGTTGACGGCAGAAAATCTATGCCTGCGTCCATCCGTGTGATCACAGCGGAAAAAGAACGGACTGTGCTGGAAATCGTGCTGGAAGAAGGACGCAACCGTCAGATCCGCAAAATGTGCGAAGCGATCGGACTGGAAGTTGCGCGGCTCAAACGGATCGCCATCGGCCCTGTTAAGTTGGGAATGCTCCAACCGGGGAAATTCCGTGAGCTGAGCGCAGACGAAATGCGCGCGATCCGTGCATACCATAATAAGCTGTCCGCACGCTCTGACAGTAAGTGACAAAATAATGCGGCAGCGCCCTGCTCGGTGACATTTGTTCATTGGCAGGGCGTTTTGTGTTGCCATATAACAGCCGCCGTACCACGTTTTATGTGTGATACGGCGGTCATGTTTGAGGAAGGTGTCATTGTATTCAAGAATATTGGTCAGCCATTGTCCAGACAAAAGAACAGTACAAAATCACGTTCTGTGAATCCATACTGACCAAACCTACCAACG
>ONYV01000184.1 GCA_900322105.1 uncultured Eubacteriales bacterium
ATGCATCAGGCGGTCTGCGCTTCAAAAGACAGGAACGGACGACCGCTGAAAAGCTGTATGTAAGGGTGGAGAGAAAAGATGCGTAAACAGCAGATACCGCTGGATGAACGTCTTGCTTTGTGCGCTTCGTTTGTAAGGGAAGGAACGTCCCTTGCGGATGTCGGCACAGATCATGCTTATCTGCCCGTCAGACTTGCTGATGAAGGAAAGATCCGTTCTGCTGTTGCCTGCGATATCAGAAAGGGTCCTCTCAAAAATGCCGAAAACAATATCCTGCGCTTCGGGATGGAGGATAAGGTCAGGGTGATCTTGTCTGACGGGCTGGACGATGTTCCGAAAGAGGAAGCAGAGGATGTTGTAATGGCAGGAATGGGCGGTGAGCTGATCGCCGCTATCATAAAACGTACACCGTGGCTTTACGACAGCAGCAGACGGCTGATCCTTCAGCCGATGACCAGAGCGTATATGCTGCGGTCGTTTTTATGTAAAGAGGGATTTCGTATCAGCGCCGAACAAGCGTGTGTTTCGGGAAAAAAATGCTACAGTGTGATGATGTGCGAGTATGACGGAGCAAAGAGAAGCTGCAGTGCCCGGTTTGCCTATATCGGTGCGCTGCGTGAGGATGAAAGCATTGCTGCAAAAAAATATATTGACACGGTCGTCTTTAAGCTGAAACGAAAGATCAGCGGTCTTTTGCAGTCGGGAGACAGCGCAGAAGCAAAGCGATACAGAACGATACTGGATGAGATCGAGGAAGTCTGATGAACGTGACAGGAGAAACGGAGAGAGGCGGTTCACTATGATAAGCGCAAAGGAAATATTTGACTGGCTGAATGAAACAGCGCCCTTTGATACACAGATGGGCTTTGATAACGCAGGACTGCTGATCGGCAGCGGTCAGCAGACATCCGAGATCGTATATGTGGCGCTGGACGCTGCAAAAGCTGTTCTTCAGGAAGCCGCAAGAGCAGGCGCAGGGATCGTTGTGACCCATCACCCGATCATCTTCCATCCGCTCAAAAGTCTTCTTGCGGACAGCAATGCCTATCTTGCGGCAAATTGGGGGATTACGGTGATTTCGGCGCATACGAATCTGGATAAAGCCATTGGCGGCGTGAATGATACGCTGACAGAAAAGATCGGAGTGAAGATCAGCAGGAGGCTTGACGAAGACTGCGCCTGTGTGGGGGAACTGACGGAGAAAACGGATTGTCACACATTTGCAGAGAGTATCCGCAGGAAATTGTCTTTGTCCGGACTGCGGTATTCCGATACGTCTCGTAAGATATGCAGGGTGCTGGTATCCTGCGGCGCAGGCGGCAGCAATGTGTATCTTGCAAAGGAATGCGGCGCAGATGCGATCGTCTGCGGAGAGATCAAGCATCACGAGATACTGTTTGCAAAGGATAACGATATCGCCGTTTTCGATCTGGGACATTACGGCTCGGAACATATCATCGTGCCTGCCTTGACAAAGCGTTTGCAGGAGCGTTTCCCCGATACGGTATTTCGTGCGGCGCAAAGTGATACGGACGGAATGCGTTATTTAGCGGAATTGTCATAAAGACAAAAACTGATTGGGCAGAGGGGTGATCCTATGGCACTGGACGGTGTATTTTTACGATATATCAAAAAAGAATTGGAAAGTGAACTGCAAAACACAAAGGTGGATAAGATCTATCAGCCGTCAAGGGATGAGTTGGTACTTTCGATGCGCTCAAGAGAAGGCGCCAAAAAGCTGCTGATCTCGTCAAGAGCCGGCAGCGCAAGGGTGAACCTGACCGATCTGACGCCCGAAAATCCAAAAGTGCCGCCGATGTTTTGTATGCTGCTGAGAAAAAAACTGTCAGGGGCAAGACTGCGCAGTATTTCACAGTTTGAAACCGAACGTGTGCTGCGGCTGCATTTCGAGGGCATCAATGAACTTGGCGACCCTTGTGAATTAAGTCTGGCAGTCGAGATCATGGGGCAGTACAGCAATATCATTTTCTTAGACGGGGAAGACAAGATCATAGATGCCGTTCACAGGGTGGATGCGTCGATGTCGTCCCAGCGGCTGATCCTGCCGGGGCTGCGGTATCAGCTGCCGCCTGCGCAGAACAAACTCTGTCTGCTGAATGCAGAGGCGGACGAGGTGATAGAGGCAGTTATGAAACTGCCGAAGAATATGCCGCTGGATAGGGCGCTGCTGACGGTGATACAGGGCGTTTCACCGATCTTGTGCAGGGAATGGGAGCATCTGACAGGACGAGGACGTGATCTTTACAGCAAAGAGCTGGACGAAGAACTGATCTCACGGCTGCGGTTTTTCCTGAAACGCGCGATCGCAGAGGTAAGGGAGCTTACAGGCAAGCCATATATGATCGTAGACGAAAACAAGAAGCCTGTCGACTTTACGTTTGAGCCGATCTTACAGTATGGCAGCGGACGGTCTTTTTGTGAAACGGAGTCTTTCTGCGAGCTGCTTGACCGTTATTATGCAAAGCGTGACGCAATCGAAACGATGCGCCGCAGATCGGAGGATCTCAACAGACTGCTGAATACGGTTGCGTCAAGGCTCATCAAAAAGATATATGTTCAGAAAGAAGAATTGGCAGCCTGCGCAGAGCGTGAACATTTTCGTATCTGCGGCGATCTGATACAGGCAAATCTCTATCGTATCGAAAAGGGCGCAAAAGAGCTGAAAGCAGAAAACTTCTATGACGAAGCACTGTCAGAGATCACGATACCGCTAAATCCTGCGCTTTCTCCTGCTGCCAATTCTCAGCGGTACTATAAAAGCTATCAGAAGGCAAAGACTGCCGAGCAGGTGCTGAAGGTACAGATCGAAAAAGCGGAGAAAGAACTGGACTATGTGTCCTCTGTGCTGGACAGTCTGTCAAGAGCGGCTGCGGTTCGTGAACTTAGCGAGATACGAACGGAACTGACGGAACAGGGCTACATCAGGGCAAAGGGCAAAAAGCAGAAATCCGAAGGCGTTTTGCCGCCGCTGAAATATCTGTCCGAAAGCGGCTTTACCATTCTGGTCGGCAGAAACAACAAGCAAAACGATCGTCTGACGCTGAAAGAGGCAGGAAAAAACGATTTGTGGTTTCACGCAAAGGACATTCCCGGTTCACATACGGTGATACTGACCGAAGGGAAAGAGCCTGACGAGCAAACGATCCTGATGGCGGCAGGGTTGGCGGCATCTCACAGCAAGGCGGCAGACGCAGGAAAAGTGGCGGTGGATTACACAAAGATCCGCTATGTCAGCAAACCGCAGGGCGCAAAGCCGGGCATGGTGATCTATGTCAATCAGAAAACACTCTTCGTAGCGCCGTACCGTCAGGAAGGATCGTAATATATCCATATAGAAAAAGGCAGCAGACTGTTTTGAGCGGTCTGCTGCCTTTTTGTATAAAGAGTACGCAAGCGTCCCATACTTTCGGTATCAACACAGAAAGGAACATACGATGATGAGATACTTACTGAAAGCGGTAGTCT
>ONYV01000185.1 GCA_900322105.1 uncultured Eubacteriales bacterium
TTAAGCTGATTCAGTCAGGATTCTCCGAATAAGAATTCGCTTTTCCCTAAAAGCATCGCTTGATAAGGCGGTGCTTTTGTTCTGTCTGTCATATTTACATATCAAAAGCCCTGATCCTCCTTTTTTGGGATAGATCGGGGCTTTTTCGTTATGGTGACTGCAATGGATTCACGGACATGAAAAAAGCCGCACGATCGGCGATCTGACCGTGCGGCTTTTCACTATATCAGACTTCCTCGGAAACTTCCGAAGCACCGTCTTATTTGTCTCTTCTGCGTAATACGGCACTTCTCCGGTTCCCGAGGAAGTCTGTTATGCGTCAGCGGCATCTTTGCTTTTGATATACTCATCAATTGCCTTTGCGGCGGCTTTTCCTGCGCCCATCGCAAGGATCACGGTAGCAGCGCCCGTAACAGCGTCACCGCCCGCATAAACGCCCTCGCGGCTTGTCAGACCGTTATCTCCGTCAGTTACGATACAGCCTCGTTTGTTGGTTTCAAGACCGGGTGTCGTTTTACGGATCAGCGGATTCGGGCTGGTGCCGATCGCCATGATCATGGTGTCAATATCCATAATAAATTCTGTGCCGGGCTTTACCACAGGACTGCGTCTGCCGCTTGCATCCGGCTCTCCAAGCTCCATCTCGACACATTTCATGCCGCAGACCTCGCCCTTTTCGTCGCCAAGCACTTCCACAGGGTTTGTCAGCGTGCGGAAAATGATGCCTTCTTCCATAGCGTGTTCTACTTCTTCCTTACGGGCAGGAAGTTCCTCCATACCTCTGCGGTAGACGATCGAAACTTCGTCCGCACCCATGCGCATGGCAGAACGCGCGGCATCCATCGCAACGTTTCCGCCGCCAACGACAGCCACCTTTTTGCTGTGCTTGATCGGCGTTTTGCTGCCTTTCTGATAAGCCTTCATCAGATTGATGCGTGTGAGGTATTCGTTGGCAGAATAAACACCTTTCAGGCTTTCGCCCGGGATATTCATAAACCTCGGCAACCCTGCGCCGCTGCCGATATAGATCGCTTCATACCCCATATCAAACAGCTCGTCTATTGTCAGGATCTTTCCGATCACCATGTTCGTCTGTATATCAACGCCGATGGCTTTCAGGTTGTCGATCTCTTTTTGCACGATTTGCTTTGGCAGACGAAATTCGGGAATACCATATACTAAAACGCCGCCTGCAAGGTGCAGCGCTTCAAATACCGTTACCTGATAGCCGTCCTTTGCAAGATCGCCGGCAGCCGTCAGTCCGCTCGGACCTGAGCCGATGATGGCGACTTTGTGACCGTTTTGCGTGGGCAGTACGGGGGGCTGTGCGGAATGTTCTCTGTGATAGTCGGCAACAAATCGCTCCAGCCGTCCGATACCGACGCTCTCTCCCTTTTTGCCGCGAACGCACTTGCTTTCACACTGTCTTTCCTGCGGACAGACTCTTCCGCAGACTGCCGGCAGAGAACTGGAAGCGGAGATGATCTGATAAGCGCCTTCGATATCTTCGTTTACGATACGCTCGATAAAGGCAGGTATATTGATCGCAACAGGACAGGCAGTGGTGCATGGTTTTGTCGGACAGTTCAGACAGCGCCTTGCTTCTTCCAGTGCCATTTCATAGGTATAGCCGAGCGCCACTTCATCAAAATTCCGTCTGCGGATCATGGGATCCTGCACCGGCATCGGGCATCTTTCGGGATTCATATTTTTTTGCTGAGCCATTTCTCAGCCCTCCTTTTTGAGCAGATTGCAGGAAGTCTCACGAACATGAGCTTCAAAGTCACGGTACATGGTGCCGCGGTGCATCGCTTCGTCAAAATCTACTAAATGTCCGTCAAAGTCAGGACCGTCCACGCAGGCGAATTTTGTTTCTCCGCCGACTGTCAGCCGACATCCGCCGCACATTCCTGTGCCGTCGATCATGATCGGGTTCATGCTGACGATGGTCTTGATATCATATTTTTTCGTCAGAAGACAGACAAATTTCATCATGATGAGCGGACCGATGGCGATCACTTCGTCATACTGATTGCCTTCCCCGATCAGTGTTTCGAGGGCGTTAGTTACCAGTCCCTTTGTGCCGTAGCTGCCGTCATCCGTCATGATCCTGAGCTGACTGCTGACCTTTCGGAACTCATCCTCCAATATCACCAGATCTTTATTGCGGAAACCGATGATGCTGTGTACCTCGCATCCCAACGCGGACAGCTTTTTTGCTAAGGGATAAGCGATCGCGCAGCCAACGCCGCCGCCCACGACCGCTACTTTTTTCAGTCCGTCTGTTTCACTCGGACATCCCAGAGGTCCCACAAAGTCCTGCAAAGAATCTCCGACGCCAAGGGTATCCAGCTCCATTGTTGAGCCGCCGATGATCTGATAAATGATGGTCACGGTGCCTTTTTCACGGTCAAAATCAGCGATAGTCAGAGGGATCCGTTCGCTGTCTGCTTTGGCTCTGAAAATGATGAACTGTCCCGGCTCTGCTTTTTTTGCGATCAGCGGCGCTTCGATCTCCATCAAAGAGACGGTGGGATTCAGTGATTTTTTTCTGACGATCTTATACATCTTTATTCTGTCCTTTCTGAAAAACCTGCATACAATTGGTCTGCTTGTTTTCCGAAAATCATATTTTAGTACGGTATCTTATTATATCATATATCAGAATTTCATACAAGAGGAAAAATGAGATCGTGCGGCAGTCTGTTGGAGAAAACTGTCAGTTTCAACATATTTTGAGGAAAAATATTTTTCTAATAAAGAAAAAAATTCTCGGGAAATGTTTGACAAAAACAGGTTTTCATATTATAATAATCTTGTAGAAAGTTATTCCCTCGGAATTTTTTATGTGTATAATTTGTGCCATATAGATAAAAAGATGGCAGTTTTCTTACGTATTCAACACAATTAACCGTTACTGCGGTGCTTTTTTGACTGTGAGAATATAATCAATCGAAACGTCCTGAGCAAGAGATCATAGGACATGAGAGAACGTGTTATTTAAGGAGTCGGAAAAATATGCAAAGCGACGAGCTGATGAGCTTAAAAGAAACAGGGCAGAAGGGAGATTTTCTGTTGCCCTATGAAGTCAGTAAAACCATAATGCCCGATTATTATACGACCTTTCCGATGCATTGGCATGATGAGATGGAAATCGTTTTTGTAGAACAGGGAGAATATATAGAATCGGTGGACTTTGAAGAATACCACGTCAAAAGCGGCGATATCGTATTTATCAATCCTTCCATGCTTCATTCATTTCGGCAGTTTGAAAACAAACGAACGGTGTTTCGTTCCATTATCTTTAATATGTGCCTGCTGACAGGCAGCAATACAGACGCTTGCTCTATCAAATACTTCGTGCCGTTTGCAGAGAACAGCTACATTTCGCCTGTGGTCATTTCCAGCGATCATCCCCATTACAGCAAGATCCGCAGGATCGTTCTGAATATGATCTCGCTGTATGACGAAAAGGGTGAAATATCACGATCGACGAGTTAGCCGAAACGGTCAACCTCAGCAAGCATTATTTCATGCGGTTTTTCAAGAAGTATATGGGCATGACCTGTATCGAGTATATCAATGACTATCGTCTGAATATCGCATCCAACCTTTTGCTGACGACCCGTGTGCAGATCACAGAAGTAGCCGCCAGCATCGGCATTACGAACCTTTCGTACTTCAACCGTATCTTTAAGAAAAAATTCCATATGACGCCGAAAGAATATCGTTTCAGCGTTACACACATCTGAATATTTCTGAAAAGCTGCTGCCGGACGGGGAGCAGCTTGTTTTTTACAAATGTTCAAAAACACTTGAACTCTGCCGAACGATGTTGTATTATTATTATGGACAATAAATAGTACTGCAGACGCTATGAAAGGTGGGGCAGATTATGAAGAAGAAAACAGCAAAAAGAATTTTGATC
>ONYV01000186.1 GCA_900322105.1 uncultured Eubacteriales bacterium
GGAAAACAGCACGATCCCATCGGGCAGCTGGACGCTGAGGCTGATCCCGTCTGAGATCGTGGACGGTAAGATAGACATATGGCTGCCGACATTGGAGGAAGTTACGGCGAAAACGTATTTTTCCGATCCGACCGTCACCGACACCATGACGCTGCCGTCTACGGCGGAGAAACTCATCCGCACCGCAGGCTACAATGACCGCATCGGCAGTATTGCGCCGTTTTCGGGTGTCGGTTCTGCGGAAAACACGGACAGAATGCCCGATATCGCTGCGCCTGCGGTGAATATTACCGCACCAAGAGCAGGCGGCGGTTATGATACCGTTACAGGCACCAGTTTTGCCGCCCCTTTTGTGACGGGCGCTGCGCTGCTGCTGATGGAATGGGCGATCACCCGAAAAAATGCGCCGTATTTTTACGGCGAACGTCTGAGAGCTTTCCTGCGGCTGGGGGCATCCCGCAGTACAGGTATACGCTATCCGAACCCGACTTTCGGTTACGGTCGTCTGTGCCTGCAAAAAACGCTTGACTATCTCATCCGTTACACCGAAGGGGCATTATGACGGCAATGATGCTTTTTCGGCGTATTGAACTTATGAACAAGTCATATACGATACATGACGCTGAAAGGAGGCTGTCTGATGGAAGAAGAAGATCTGCTGCCGCTTTCGGAATATGTCAAGCTGCCGACAACGGTGGATTTTCAGGTCATCAATACCAAACGCTTTCAGGAATATGCCAAAGATAAGCCCTATCTGCATTTCGGAACAGAACTTGCCAACCATTATATCATCGTCTATACGAACGAAAAGTATATACAAGGGCTTCTGATGGACTTGGGCAGTGATTTCCTGTCGTTTTATCCGAAGATCATGTCGCCGCTTGAAAGCATCAGCAACGATCAGAGCGGCATTACGCAGGTACAGAACCAGCCTTTTCTGAATCTTTCGGGACAGGGCGTTATCATCGGTCTGGTGGATACGGGGATTGACTATACAAAAGATGTCTTTCGCTTTGAGGACGGCAGCAGCAAGGTGCTGAATATCTGGGATCAGACGGTTGACGGAAAAAGGAGCGAGGGACTGTATTTCGGAACGGATTACGACAATGCGGACATCAATGCGGCGCTTGAAAGTGATGATCCGTACCGCTTGGTCACTCAGACGGACGAGGACGGTCACGGCACGTTTTTAGCTTCTCTTGCCGCCGCCGCAGAAACTGACAGCTACATCGGCGCAGCGCCGAATGCATATATTATCTCTGTCAAGCTCAGACGGGCAAGGGATTTTTATATCCGCCGTTATCTTCTTTCGCAGGATAACCCGAATCTCTATGAATCCTCGGACTTTCTGCTCGGCATCAAGTATATTTTAGACAAGGCGATTGAATATAATATGCCTGCGGTGATCTGTATCGGCATGGGGTCGAACACCAGCGCCCATGACGGCAACACGCTGTTTGAAGACTATATCTCGTTTGTATCGCAGCGGGCAGGAATTGCGTTTGTCACTGCCGCAGGAAACGAAGCAAACGCCGCTCACCACACGCAGGGCAGGCTTTCGGGCAGCAATACCTCTGAAAACATCAGCATCAAGGTCGGCAGACAGGGAGCGTCTTTTTCCGTCATCCTGTTCGGACCTGCGTTTGATAAGATATCGGTAGGGATCGTCAGTCCCACAGGAGAGGTGATACAGCGGATACCGTTCAAATCGGGGCTGGAATTCAGCGAAAAATTAGTGCTGGAGGAAACACGGGTCTATATCCGCTATTTCAGAGATACCAATAACAATGTGATCGTGGGGCTGGACAGGGCGACAGAGGGGATATGGGATATCGTGGTCTACGGCGATGCGGTGATCGACGGAAAATACTTTGCGTGGCTGCCGATCACGGGTCAGGTCTGTGATGAGGTAGAGTTTTTGAAGCCCGTACCCGAATATACCATCGTTTATCCTGCGGCTGCCATGCGCGCGATCACCTGCGGCGCCTATAACGGCGCAGACGGCAGCTTGTGGGTGTCCTCGTCATGGGGTCCTACGAGAATGCCGAAAATTGCGCCTGATTTTACGGCGGTCGGCGTGGGGATCAGAGGGATCTATCCCACAGGGTTCGGCACAATGTCGGGAACGAGCGCATCCGCCGCCATTACCGCAGGCGCAGCGGCGCTGCTGATGGAATGGGGTATTGTACAGAACAATATGCCCACCATCAACGGTGAACTCATCAAAAACCTGCTCATCAGCGGATGTATCAGGGAAGAGGGGATCATCTACCCGAACAACAAATGGGGTTACGGCAAGCTGAACCTCATCGGCAGCTTTATCAATCTGCGTGAAACCAGACCGATGACGCTGCTGTGACAGAAATCATCGTTCATTCATGGAGGTGCTGTTTTGGCAAACGGAGAGAGTGAAGAGTTGGAACAGACAGGCAGCTTTGGACTGCTGCAGATCAATACCTACCTGCAAAATATCGGGTTTCCGCTGAAAGGAGTGACGGTGACGATCTCGGAATCGGACAGCGGAACGCTGCTGACGGAGCTTCAGACAGACGAAGAAGGCAAGCTGCCGCCTGTTCGCCTGCCATCTCCTCCCGAAAGTTATGCGCAGTCGCCCGATGAGCCGAGACCGTTTTCACAGTATGATGTCCGTGCGCAGGCGGACGGCTTTGAAGAGGCATATATCAGCAATGTGCAGATCTATGCGGATACCACTGCCGTACAGAATATTTTCATGACGTCCGCTGACGATACCGTCATCATACCCTATCCGACGCTTTGGGGGAATTTTCCGCCCAAGATACCCGAATCCGCCGTCAAGCGGCTGCCGTTTCCGGGAAATTTAGTGGTGCTGCCGGAACCTGTTGTGCCGGAATATATCGTGGTGCATAACGGCGTGCCGAGCGACAGCAGCGCAGCAAATTATACGGTGCGTTTCAAGGACTATATCAACAATGTCGCCAGCAGTGAGATCTATGCAAGCTGGAACAAGGAAGCGCTCAAGGCGAATATCTTGGCGATCATTTCCTTTACGCTGAACCGTGTCTATACGGAATGGTACCGCAGTAAGGGTTACGACTTTACCATTACCAGTTCCACCGCCTACGATCAGGCTTTTGTCTATGGGCGCAATATCTTTCAGGAAATTGCCGATATTACGGAAGAGGTTTTCACACTGTATGTCTCTAAATCGGATATCAACCAGCCTCTTTTCACGCAGTACAGTGACGGCATCCGTGTGAAAAGGGAGGGCTGGTTAAGTCAATGGGGCTCGAATGACCTTGCCAAACAGGGCTATTCCGCTTTCCAGATATTACAGTATTATTATGGATATGACATCGTACTCAAAGAAGCCCGCAAGGTACAGGGAATTCCGATTTCCTTTCCGGGTGTCCTGCAAAAAGGTTCTCGTGGAGAGAATGTGCGTGTGGTACAGCGCCAGATCAATGCGATTG
>ONYV01000022.1 GCA_900322105.1 uncultured Eubacteriales bacterium
GAACGTCAGCGAATCGGGAGCGCAGGCTCTGCGTCGGCGTGTTTGTAGTTGATGCGAACGAAGATGGAGCCGATGATATAGCCGAGAGCGATCACGACGGTGACAAGAGCGTCAATGACGATGAGCAGGTTGCTTGTGGTGAAGAAGGTGAAGTCAACGAACATGATCGGCAGTACAGACAGGAAGAACAGTACAATGCCTGCGATAAAGCCCACACGGATCATCTTTCGCGTCGGGTTTATCCATACCTGATAGCCGACAACGCCGATGACGATCTGTATACCGGACAGCAAAAGCGACACCGTTAAGAATGTGATGGTACTCACGACATCATCAAACATATCCATGTTGACGAGAACAGGCAGTACCTCTATAATGGAGAAGATCGCCTGAAGCGCCAGCACAAAGCCGCAGGACAGCATCAGCCGCCTGCCAAAGCGGAACACACGGCGTTTCCTGCGTTCGGGGTCGTTTGCCTGTGAGATATTGGCAACTGCAAAGCGGATCAGGATAAAGGACGGGATCGCAACATAAAGGAACAGACGCAGTACGATAAAGTTGTTGCCGTCATTCATCAGATCTCTGACAGCAGGAGAGTTCATCGGCTGGAACAGCTCATGCATGAACTGCGAATCAAAGAAAGTCTGTCCTGCGTTTGCGTCAAAGGCAAACATACTGCCGCCCATCGGCTGACCGCAAAGGAAAGCGCTCGGGAGCATCAGCCCCAGCACAAGCGCCACAAAGGCGATCGCACCAAGCGCAATGCCGCGGTATTTGTTAAAGGGAATGCACATGGAAAAGACGACCACAAAGCCCGACAGGGACGTGAGCACCGTCATCATTGTCGAAACGTTCTGATCCGCCACAAAGGGCGCTGCGCCAAAGAATTTCGGAGCGGTATTGAGCAATATCGGCAAGACGATGGAACACGCCACCAGCGTTCCTGCGGCGACAGACTGCAGAAAGATGTTTTTCAGGAAAGAACCCGTGATCGGTCGGCGTATCGGCTCTAACGACAGCAGAAAACCGCCTGTGCCGATAACGGCAGCTTCGAGCATATACATATTTTCGATCGAGAACCACATCTGACCCTTTGCAAAAGGAATGAGCGCAAAGGCAAAGATGAACAGCGCAATGGATTTCATCAGATAAAGCACCGTTGTTTTCTCGATGTTGTTGATAACACGTCTGCCTTCTCCGACCACCTCTTTCAAGTGGCTGAAATCGTTATCCAGCAGCACCACGTCCGAGCAGGACTTTGCGGCTTCTGTGGCTTTTGCAAAGGTGATGGAGAAATCCGAACGGCGCAGGGCAAGGATATCGTTCACGCCGTCGCCTGTCATGGCGACTTTATGTCCTTTTTGCTGCAGCGCCGTCACCAGCGCTTCTTTCTGTTCGGGGGACACTCTGGCAAAGACGGTGTATTCTTCCGCAAGAGCGGGAATCTCCGACAGCGCAACGCCTGCAAGGGAAATATATTTGTCAGCGTTTTCGATGCCGCACTTTTTGGCGATCATGCTGACGGTGACGGGATTGTCGCCGGAAATGACTTTCACGTCCACGCCGTTTTCTCTGAAAAAGCGCAGCGTATCGGCGGCGGTATCTCTGATATGGTCTTCGATGGCAATGAACGCCGCCAACTCGCCGTCAACGGTCATGGCGATCACACGCTTGCCCTCTTTGGCACGTTCCGCAACATAGGACAGACGCGGATCATCCTTGGAAACGATATATTCGGGCGCGCCCAGCAGCATTTTTCTGCCGTCATGGTAGATGACGCCCGAGCATTTTGCTGCGCTGGAAAAGGGAATGAATTTCTGATAGACAGGATTTTCTTCCTTGCCGAAATAGCGGAAAACAGCGTCAGAGGTAGCGTTGCGGTCTTCTGTGACAGACACGATCATCCTTGCGTGGGCTTCCACTTCTTCCATCGGGATAAACGCTTTCACTTCCGACACCGACATTGTACCGTCTGTGAGCGTGCCTGTTTTATCCAGACAGATCACATCCACCCTCGACAGGTTTTCAAGAGAATACAGTTCCTGCACCAGCGTTTGTTTTTTCGTCAAAGAGGCGATCGACACCATCATGGCAACGGCGGTCGTCAGCACCAGACCCGAAGGGATGATGCCGCAGCCGAACATTCCGCCTGTCAGAACGATCCTTGCCCATGTGACAGGATCGCTGAGAGAAAGCGTCATGCCGTCCCACAAAGCAGCGTCTGCGCCGTGCATGGTGATCTTATAGATCATCGTCACAACGATCACAACAGCTGCGATCACGATGCCGACTGTCAGCAGCTTGATGATCTTCATGATAGAGGTCATCAGCTCGGATTTATGCTGAGAACCGCTTTTCACTTTTCTTGTCAGTTCTGCGGCATAGGTATCATCGCCGATCTTTTCGGCTCTGCACCTTGCCGAACCGACAATGACGGATGAACCCGAAAGGATGGTGTCGCCTGCTTTCTTTTTGATATAGTCCGATTCACCCGTGAGCATGGACTCATCGACTTCCGCTTCACCCGAAAGAACAGTCATATCTGCGGTCGCCTGTTCGCCTGCCGTGACAGCGACGATATCATCCAGCACAACAGCCGACGCATCCACCGAAACGATCTCACCTTCCCGCACGACCCTGCTTTTGGTGCTGGTGACGATCCTGAGCCGCTTGATGACTTTCAGGCTCTTGATCTCCTGAAACGTACCCATCGCCACATTCATGACCGCAGGGATCAGGAACACGAATTTTGACACGCCGAAATAAGTATCGGCGATCTTCGGCTTGCCGATGGCGTTGAGATAGATATTGAACCCGATGAAGATCAGGGCGATAATGAACAGCACGGTATTGAAAAATGTAAACAGGTTATCCCGCAGAATCTGAAGCGTTGTTTTCTCGTTCGGGTCTGTCGCCGTATTCACATATCCCTTGCTGATCCGCTCCGAAACCTGTTTTTCTGTCAGCCCTGTATCCGCAGACGCCTGAATGCGCTCGATAGGCTCTCTTTGTATTCTCTTTTTCTTCACTGAACTTCCCCTCTAATACTCTGAAAAAATCTCTGCCTTTCCGTTTCTGACCAAAGCATACTCTTTCCCATCTTACGTATCTGTCATGATTATACATCATTTCCGCTTTATATGCAAGCAGTAAATATTTCATTTCTGAACCTTAAATACCGCAAATACCGCATAAAAAATTCGTCATAATTTCCGATAAGACCGTGACAACCGCAGAGGAATGTGGTATGATAGACAGGTAACACGGAATCAATTAAATTACAGAAAGGATGAAAGCAACATGAACGATCTGATCTCTCAAATCAGAAGGAATGTGGAAGAAAACCCTGATTTTACCGTTATCGTAGATCAGGGAGACGGCAACTGCTTTACATACCGCGCGCTGGATGTTTATGCACGGAAGATTGCCGCAAAGCTGAAACGAACGGGCGTCAGGCGGCGTGAGTTCGTCACCATTGAGCTGCCCCGCAACAAGGAGTATATCGCCGCCATGTATGCGGTGTGGATGGTAGGCGCAGCGTTTGCGCCGCTGTCACCGACCTACCCTGCCGACCGTCTGGAATATATCCGCAGCAACTGCGATGCAAAAGCCGTCATCAACGAAAAGTTTTTAAGAGGGATCGAAAACGAAACGCCCCTTGAGGAGATCACGATCCCCGCTCCCGAAGACCCGTCCCTGCTGATCTATACATCAGGCTCAACAGGAAAGCCAAAGGGCGTGCTGCACTCCCACGCAAGCATTACGGATTCCGTCAACCGCTACATCGAATATGCCAACGCTCCGAAGGGATTCCGCTCTGCGCTGGGCGCGCCGTTTACCTTTGTTGCTTCGGTGCAGGGCGTATTTGCGCCGCTGTGCTCTGCCATGACTGCCTGCCTGATGCCCTATGAAGCCATGCGTGACCCTGTGCTGCTTGCTGACTTTATTGAAAAGAATCAGATCAACCGTACCTTTATCAGCCCGAAGATGCTCAAGGTCTTCAAGCAGAAAGGCAACAGCCTGAAAACCGTCTACACGGGCAGTGAACGTGTGTCCAATATTTACAGTGATGAGTTTGAGATCTATGTCATGTACGGACAAACGGAGTCCGCAGGCGCCGTCTTAGCCTACAAGATCGAAAAGCCGCTGGAAAACACCCCCATCGGAAAGCCTTTCGGCGGCGTGAGCGCCTATGTGCTGGACGAAAACGGCAATGAAGCGCCCGAAGGCGAATTATGCCTTGGCGGACGCTTTGCAGACGGTTATCTGCACCTGAATGAACAGACAGCAAAAACCTTTGTTGACAATCCGTTCAAAGAAAAGGACGGTTTTGCAAAGCTCCTGAAAACAGGCGATATCGTCAG
This sequence comes from uncultured Eubacteriales bacterium, assembly GCA_900322105.1. Lineage (GTDB taxonomy): Bacteria > Bacillota > Clostridia > Oscillospirales > Acutalibacteraceae > UBA1213. The sequence continues at coordinate 4,365 of ONYV01000022.1, forward strand.
AAGATGCGAAGACGGCAGCATCCTGTTTCTGAACCGCAGAGACTGGATGGTCAAGATCAACGGTCAGAGAGTAGAACCCGGAGAGATCGAAGCGATCATCAAGCAGACAGAGGGCATCCATGACGCTGCGCTCAAGGATTTCAAGAACCAATACGGACAAGTCTATCTTGTCGCCTACTATGTCGAAAATGCGCCCGTCAATGCAGACGAGCTGAAAGCGTCCCTTTCAGAGAAGCTGCCGCCGTATATGATCCCTGCGTTCTTTGTCAGACTCGACAAGCTGCCCGTGAACGCAAACGGCAAACTCGACCGAAACGCCCTGACACCGCCGGAAGCAGGCAGCTTCAAGAGTGAATATGCCGCGCCCGAAACCGACCTGCAAAAGATCCTGTGTCAGTCCTATGAGCAGGTATTGGGCGTTGAAAACGTGGGCATCGACGACGACTTTTTCGCCCTTGGCGGCGACTCCATCAAGTGTGCGATGGTATCGCAGAAATGCGGCGTCTACAAGATCACGACCGCCGATATCTTTGCAGGCAAGACGCCCCGCATGATCGAACACCTGCTGATACAAAAGGCAGGCAGAAAGGATCGTGTCAAAAAGGACAAGAAAGCAAGGATCTATCCGCTCACACCCTCTGAACGGGGAATGTATTTAGAGCAGAAGCTGAACGAGCAATCGACCGTCTATAACCTGAACATTGCCGCCATCATCAAGGGAACGGATATCAAGACCGTCAGAAAGTCGCTCGAAAACGTATTCAGGGCGCACGAAGCCTTTACCTCTTATTACGGCGAAGAAAACGGTCTGCCTGTGAGAATCCTCTCCGATAAGCTGCCGCAGATCACCGAAACCGCTGCCGACAGCCGTGAGGAAGTCATTGATATCATCGACCGCTATGCCGAACCCTTCAACCTGAACGCAGGCATTCCTGTCCGTCCCACCCTCTATTCCGTTGCAGACGGCAGCATCATCCTGCACCTGGCGATCCACCACATCGCCTTTGACGGCGGCTCTGCCAAGACCTTCGTCAAGGAACTCATCGACGGTCTGAACGGCATAGAAGTGACCGCCTCCGAGATCGACCTTTCCGACCTGTATGACGACAGCCTGAACGCAAAATACGAAAGCGGACTTACTTTCTACCGTGAACTCTTTGCGGACGGCGTACCCGTCAACGAAATGCCTGTCAAGGGCAAACGTCCGAAAGTGCATCCGCTCTCTGACAGAGAGATCACCTTCGACTATCATAACGATGCGCTGAAGACCCTCGACCGTACCGCCCGGAAGTTCGGCGTGACGGAGTTTGAGCTGATCTTCTCGGCAGTGTCGATGGTGCTGGGCAAATATACCGCATCCGAAGACGTGGTGCTGGGCATTCCGACCAATATGCGCCCGAGTGAAGCCGACAGCGTGATCGGAATGTTCGTCAACACAGCGCCTGTCCGCGTCAAGCCGAAACGTGATGCGGCAGTGTCGGACTATCTTTCCTCCGTCAGCACCGCCGTAAGAAACGCTACCTACGGCGCATACCTCCCCTTTGAAGATGTTGTGGGCGAATTTGTAAAACAGCGGGATGAATCGAGAAACCCGATGTTTGACGTGAGCGTCAACTTCATGTGGAATCCGCCTGCTTATCACGAAAACGGTCTGAGCGTGGAACTGTATTCTCCCTTACAGAAAATGAGCCGTGATATCGGCATCGTCATCCGCAAGGGCGCAAACGGTCTGCACTTTATGGTACAGTATTCCTCCGAACTGTTTGACGATACCGTGATCGAAAACTTCATCGAACAGTTACAATATACCTTACAGCTCCTTGGCGAAAATGCAGGAACGGTGCGTGAAGCACTGACCCTGCCCGAAAGCCAGAAGCAATTGCTCGATTCCTTCAAAACCAGCGCCGAAGCAGAACCGACTGAAACGCTCCTGCACAGGCTCTTTGAACGCAGCGCAAGAGAAAACGCCGACAAAACAGCGCTCATTGCCAAAGATGCCTCTCTCACCTATCGTGAGCTGAACGAAAAAGCCAATATCGTGGCGCATAATCTGATCGCTAAGGGCATCAGGACAGGCGACAGTGTGGCGCTCCTGCTGCCCAGAGAAAGCTGTTTCTTTGCGTGTCTGTTCGGCGTGAATAAAGCAGGCGCTGCCTTCATTCCCTGCGATCCGCAGTATCCTGCCGACAGAATCAACCACATCATCAGCGATTCCGAAGCGTCCTTCATCATCACCACTTCCGATAAGCTTTCTGACTATCCGTCAGACAAAGCCATTGACGTTTCCGATATCCTGCAAGGCAGTGAAACAGACGACCCGAACATTGAAATGAGCGACCGGGAACTCAGCTACATGATCTACACTTCCGGCTCGACAGGCAAACCAAAGGGCGTTATGCTGCGGCACAAGGGCATCTGCAGCTATCTCATGCCCCATCCTGCCAACTATCATATGTATTATCTCAAAGAAACCGTCAGCACCTATCTGTCCGTCACGACCGTTTCCTTTGATATGTCCTTCAAAGAGCATACCGCCGCCTTCTGCAACGGCAAAACGCTGGTCTTTGCGTCTGAAGACGAGATGAACGACCCCAGAGCGCTTTGCAGTCTGATGGACAAATATCATGTTGACTGCATCAATGCGACCCCCTCCCGTTTGCAGCAGTATCTGGACTATGAACCGTTCAGAAACGCACTGTCAAACTGCAAACTTGTCATGTCGGGCGGCGAAGGGTACCCGATGGCGCTGAGAGATGCGATCCGTCAGTGCTCGGAAGAAATCCGCATCGTCAACACCTACGGTCCGACCGAGATCACCGTTTCCTGCAATGCCGCCGACCTCACCCATGCCGACTATGTGACCGTCGGAAAACCGCTGCTCAACTATCACGAGATCATCGTGGACAAGTTCGGCGACACAGCGCCCTTCGGCGTGATCGGTGAACTGTATATCGGCGGCGTGGGCGTAGCAAAGGGCTACAAAAACCTGCCCGAAAAGACAGAAGCGGCGTTTGTCGAATATGCAAACGAAAGAATGTACCGTTCGGGCGACTATGCAAAGTGGGACAAAGAGGGTAATGTACAGATTTTAGGCAGACTGGACAATCAGGTCAAGCTCAGAGGTCTGAGGATCGAACTGGGAGAGATCGAAGGACTGATCGCAGCGCAGGAGCATATCAAGAAAGTCGCTGTCGTCATCCGCAAATTAAACGGACAGGACAACCTCTGCGCCTACTTCACAGCGGACGAAGAGATCCGTATTGATTCCCTGCGCGCAGAGCTGAAAAAGCACCTGACGCATTATATGATCCCGACAGCCTACCTGCAAATGAACGAAATGCCCATGACGGCAAACGGCAAGACCGATATCAAGCGCCTGCCCGACCCTGTTCCCGTGAACCTCGGAGAATATGCAGCGCCTGCCAATGCCGCTGAGGAATTTTTCTGCGAAGCGTTCAAAAAGGTGCTGAAAGTCGACCGTGTGGGCGCAACGGACGATTTCTTTGAGATCGGCGGCACATCCCTGATCGTCACTTCCGTTGTCCTCGCCGCATCCGAAAACGGCTATCCCATCACCTACGGCGATGTGTTCAAATATACGACCCCCCGTGCGCTGGCGGAACTGTTCAAGGACGGCGAAGTCAACGACAGCGCCAAACTCTTCGACTTTGACGACTACGACTACACAAAGATCAACGCCCTGCTCTCCAAAAACACCGTTGAATCCTTCAAGTCCGCTCCTCTGCGTGAACTTGGCAACGTGATGATCACAGGTGCAACGGGCTACATGGGTGCGCATCTTTTGGCGCAGTTCCTGAAAACAGAAAGCGGCAAAGCCTACTGCATGATCCGCAAGGGCAAATTCGACAGCGCAAGAGAACGTCTGGAAAACATCCTGTTCTACTATTTCGGCTCCGATCTCGAAAATGAATTTAATGAGCGTGTCGAAGTCTTAAACGGCGACGTTACCGATTATCAATACTTTGAAGCCTTTGAAAGCCTGCCCATTGACACCGTCTTCAACTGCGCCGCAAACGTCAAGCACTTTTCCAGCGGCACGGATATTGAAGATATCAACGTCGGCGGCGCTGTCAACTGCATCCGTTTCTGCGAGAAAACAGGCGCCCGGCTCATTCACTTCTCGACTGTCTCCGTTTCGGGTACAACAGACGATGTATCGAAACTCAGCCGCAGAGACTTGGACGAACAGTCCCTCTATTTCGGACAGACCCTCGACAACAAATATACCTCTTCAAAGCTCATGGGCGAACGCTATGTCCTGCAAGCCGCCGCAGACGGACTGGATGCCAAAGTCATCCGTGTGGGAACGCTCGCTGCCCGTGAATCGGACGGCGAATTTCAGATCAATTTCCTGACCAATAACTTCATGGGCAGACTGCGCAGCTACAGCCTGCTCGGGTGCTTCCCCTATCAGATGATCGAAAATCAGGTCTGCATGGGTCCGATCGACCGTTCGGCGGACGCTTTCCTCAAGCTCTCCAAAACACCGCAGGCTTGCTGCGTCTTCAACGCTGTCAATAACCACACTCTGCCGCTGGGCGATATCATCCGCCAGATGAACGAAAACGGCAGCAGCATCCGCTTTGTGGAATATGAAGAGTTCGCATCCGCTCTGAACGAAGCCCAGAAAGACCCCGACAAAGCCGCCATCCTGTCCAGTATGACAGCCTATATGAACACGGCTCACGGCAAGAAGATCACCGCTCTCCCCTGCCTTTCCCACTACACCACCCAGATCCTCGCCCGTATGAACTTCTTCTGGAACGCCAGCAACGAAACTTACGTCAACGACTTCATCAACGTCCTGCGCGGTTTCCTGTTCTTCCGCAAAGATAACCTGAAACGATGAGGGAGGACAGGATCATGAAACGAAACGGTGTTCTTTTGAATAAAAAATACCGCAGTCTTTTAGTGGCGACACTTGCCATGACAGCCTCCACCTACCTTTCGAGTATCTTAGACGGCATCATGGTCGGGCAGCTCCTCGGCACGGCTGCCCTCTACGCCATCAACCTGACGACTTCCATCGTCTTTCTGCGCAGCATCCCCATTGCCATGTTCACCTTCGGCGGCAACACCCTTTCGGTCATTCACAAAAGCAAGCGTGACCAGAAAAGCGCCGATTCCGTCTTTACGCTCTCTTTCTTCGGCGGCGTACTCTCCACCCTGCTGCTCTCTCTCCTCGGCATCCTGCTGCTGATGCCGACTGCCGACCTGCTCTGTCAGGGAAAGAAAGAGCTGATCGGAATGGTAGCGGACTACCTGCTGCCGCTGTGGGTCTTGACTCCGCTGGTGGCGATCGTCAACCAGACCGCCGCCTATGCCCGAACGGATAATATGCGAAAGCTCGCCACCGCCCTGCCGATCGTTTCAAACGTCATCAACCTGATTTGCGACTATCTGTATATGGGCGTGTTCGGCTGGGGCATTGCCGGCGCAGGCTGGGCGACCGTCACAGGCTACGTGGCAGGCACTGCCATGACGCTTCTCTATTTCCGCTCCAAAAAACGCACCGTCCGTTTCACAAAGGACGCTCTGCATCGGCTTCGTCAGCTCGGGAAGATCTTCAGCATCGGTCTTCCCTCTGCGCTGATCTATGTCTGCAACTTCCTGCGCCTGTTTTTTACAAACGCCATCATCCTCTCCTTTACAGGCGTGACAGGCGGCAAGATCGCATCCGTTTCTTTCTCACTCAACAGCCTTGCGTTTATTTTGGTTGAGGGCGCATCCATGACGCTTTTGCCCATCCTCGGCGCACTCTACGGCGAAAAAGATTCAAACGGTCAGCGCCTGACCCTGCGCTACGGCATGATCGTCACCGTATTTTTCTC
>ONYV01000143.1 GCA_900322105.1 uncultured Eubacteriales bacterium
TCCGAAGGCATACTGACGTATGTCGAGGGATTTTTGTGCAAGATGACGGAAAATATGCAAGCAGATGTGGCGCTAAGCCGCAAGGCGGTCTTTGTGCGGGGGAGCCTTGAACCTGAAGCATGGACGGAGGATCGAAAAAATGGATCCTGTCCCGAAAACTGCACAAAAATGATTCGGCTCTCAGCAGGTCTTTTATCATCGGACAAAAGAAATAATAGGAATATTGCAAAAAAACTGTTGATAAAATTTGTTTCTGTGATAAAATAGAATTGTATCAAAATATCAAAATGCAGGAATCAGAAAAAGGGAGGAGTTACCTTGTGGGAAGCGATCAGTAATGTATACAGATCCTTTATTTCACTGATGATGACCTTTAAGGCGACAGACGTGCTGGATATCATGGTCGTTGCCTTTGTTATCTATAATCTGATCAAGATCGTCCGTGAGACCCGTGCAGAGCAGCTTGTCAAGGGCATACTTGTGCTGATCGTAGCGTTTTTTATCTCAGGCGTATTCAATCTGAAAATGCTCAACGCACTGTTCTCGTCCTTTTTCCAGTTTTCGGTGTTGGCAGTGCTGATCGTGTTCCAGCCGGAGCTGAGAAGTGCGCTGGAGCATATCGGACGAAGCAAGATCGCAAAATATTGGAACAGCATTTCGGGCAATAAGGGAGAAGAGGAAGAAAAACTCCGTCAGGTGCGTCAGGTGATCAATTGTGTATCGGAGGCTGCCAATAATTTTCAGCGTTCCAAAACAGGCGCGCTGATCGTATTTGAAAGACAGACCCGTCTGGGTGATATCATCAATACAGGCACCGTGATCGACGCAGAACCGTCTGTTTCCATGATCGGCAATATCTTCTTTAATAAAGCGCCGCTGCATGACGGCGCCATGATCGTTCGCGGCGGAAAACTCTATGCAGCAGGTTGTATCCTTCCGCTGACGCAGAATAACAGCAGCGTCAGCGCAGATCTGGGTACTCGTCACCGTGCTGCGATCGGTATCAGCGAAAACAGTGATGCGGTCGTGGTGATCGTATCAGAGGAAACAGGCAATATTTCAATTGCGTTCAACGGTGTGCTGAAAAGAGATTACACAAGAGAAACGCTGAATGTTGCCCTTGAAAAAATGATGATCCCGCAGGTGACGGAAAAAACCGAAAGAACACCGATCCACGCCGCTCCGAAGAAGGGAAAGAAAGATGAAAAAAATCAAAAATAGAATCAGCTTCAAACTGTTTTATAATGATAAATTTGTCATGCTGTTTTCTGTACTGGTCGCATTTGCAGCATGGATCTATGTGGCGTCCACCACACAGGAAGCCTCGATCTTTACGGTGACGGATATCCCTGTCAGCCTGCCGGATCTGACCAATGAGATGCGGTATTTCAACGGTGAGGACATCAAGGCGGAGGTAAGGATTTCAGGCAATGCGCTGGTCGTTACCAATGTCACAAAAGACGATATCTATATCACAGCGGATGACATCAGCCACATTACCTCTCCGGGAGAATATACCATTGATCTGATCTCCAGAAAGAACGGTGTCAAAACGGATTACTCTTTTGAATCGTCCGTTTCACCGTCCAGCATCAAGGTGTTTGTCGACCGGTATGAAGAAGGAAAGGTGATGCAGATCAACGACAAGATCTCGGTCAGTTCGGTTGATCCGTCCTGTTATGCGTCCCAGACGGTGCTGTCCAGACAAAGCGTGAAGATTTCAGGAGCGGAGTCGATCGTCAACAGTATCGCAGAGGTAGATGCAGAATATACTTTCCAGTCTACACTGTCAGAAACGACGGTCGTTAAAGCACCGCTTGTGTTCTATGATGCAGCAGGAAAAAAGATCAGCAGCAAGTACATTACAGCAGATATCACCGAGGTAGACGCTACCGTTCCGATCCTGGATGTCAAGCACCTTCCCATTTTACCGAAGATCACCAATATCCCGAACAGCCTGAGCTTTGATGAGAGCATGGTGATCGTGGAGCCTTCCATGATCGAGCTTGCGGTGCCGAAAAATTCCAATATCAGTTCTGTTACCACCTCTGCGATTGATTTTTCGCAGGTCACAAAAGAAAAGAACAGCTTTACAGTTACCCTTGAGATACCGTCATGGAGTCGTAATATCAATTCTGTTGAAACTGCCGAGGTGCGGTTTGACATGACAAAGATGGAAGAAAAGGAACTGACGCTGACATCCTCTAATTTTGTGATACAGAATGCAGGAGCAGATCAGACAGCCGTGGTAGCCAATAAAAGCCTGACCGTCAAGGTGATCGGACCAAAGTCACGGATCGATGTACTCACACCCGTTTCCGTAACGGCTTTGATCGATATGTCGGACAAGTCCACGATCTCCGAAGGATATGTCGAACGTCCTGTGGAGCTTGTCTTTAAGGATTCCTTCTCGGAATGCTGGTTGGAGGGAAGCTATACGGTCAATGTCCGCATCACACCCAAAAAGACCACTCCTCAGACCTCTCAGGTCTCCAAAGCGTCATAACAGAGAGTCTGCTCAGCGCAGCTTTGCCCTAAACGGATGTCATATTTTCCATAGAGGAAGAATAACATAAGGAGAACACAAATGCCGAAAGTATATTTTGTCATTCCCTGTTACAACGAGGAAGAAGTATTGAACGAAACAATGAAACGATTGAGCCGAAAGCTGCAGCAGCTGATCGCAGACGGAAAAGCAGCGGAAGACAGCAGGATGCTGTTTGTGGACGACGGCAGCAAGGACAAGACATGGAGCATCATCCAGGAAAAAAGCGGCGAAAACAAATACATTGGCGGCGTGAAGCTGTCCAGAAACCGCGGTCATCAGAATGCGCTGTTCAGCGGCTTGATGACGGCAAAGGAACACGGCTGCGACTGTGTGATCTCTCTGGATGCCGACTTGCAGGATGATATCGAGGTGATCGACCAGTTTATCGAAAAATATATGGAGGGCTGCGAAGTCGTATACGGCGTTCGCAACAGCCGCAAAAAAGATACGTTTTTCAAGCGTACAACAGCGCAGGGTTATTATAAGTTTATGAAAGCGCTGGGAGTAGATATCGTCTACAACCATGCGGATTACCGACTTCTGGGCAGCAAGGCGCTGGATGCCTTGTCGGAATATCGGGAAGTCAACCTGTTTCTGAGAGGCATCGTTCCGCTGATCGGCTACAGGAGCGATTATGTCTATTACGAACGAAGCGAACGGTTTGCAGGCGAATCGAAGTATCCGCTGAAAAAAATGATACGCTTTGCAATCGACGGGATCACGTCTTTTAGCGTAAAGCCGCTGAAGCTGATCTCAAATTTAGGGATCCTGATGTGCGTGTTCAGCTTGATCGGCTTTATCTATGCGCTCGTATCCTATTTCATGGGTGTGGCGCAGTCAGGATGGCCGTCGATCATCTGTTCGATCTGGTTCATCGGCGGACTGCAGATGCTCGGCATCGGCATTGTCGGAAGCTATGTGGGCAGGATCTACAGTGAAGTAAAGCAGCGTCCTCGCTATCGCATTGAAAAAACGATCATCAATGGTGAGCCTGACAAAGAGGAAGAAGCAGGCGAAAACGATAAAGACGGTAAAAACGCTTCCTGATAAATAGATCAGTGTCTTATCTGGACGGTTTTCTGTTTAGGCGTTTGTGAGATCATTACGGAAAAGGAGAGATCAATTTGCATTTTGGAGCTAACATATTAAAGTATAAAGAAGAACTGCTGCATGATCTGGGAGAACTGATGAAGATCCGTTCGGTGTATTCTCTCGATCCGAAAAAGGCGGAGGAAGCGCTTGACTATATGCTGCGCCGTGCCGATGAAATGGGCTTTGTAACAAAGAAGGTCGGGCATATAGCAGGTCATGTGGAATATGGCGAAGGGGAAGAGCTTGCTGCGGTGCTTTCACACGTTGACGTAGTACCTGCCGGAGAAGGCTGGTCGGTGGAAGAACCGTATGCTTTGACAGAAAGGGACGGAAGACTGTATGGCAGAGGGATCGTGGATGATAAAGGACCTGCGATGGTCGCTTTGTATTGTCTGAAAGCCTTGAAGGATGCAGGAATTGTCCCCAAAAGGAAATTGCGCCTGATTTTCGGCGCAGCGGAGGAAGTCGGCATGAACGATATGGCGGCGTATTTTCAGCAGGAGAAAATGCCCGACATGGCATTTACGCCCGATTCCGAATACGGTATTTGCTGCAATGAAAAGG
>ONYV01000187.1 GCA_900322105.1 uncultured Eubacteriales bacterium
AGAAACTTCATTCGGGCAGGAACATTATAAAACATTTTTTTTTTTTTTTTTTTTTTGCCGAGAGGACAGCCTGCTTCACTGAATTCTACCGCCGTTCCGCCCTCTGAACGGTAAAGCGTGCCGATCGTTTCCGATTTGTGACGTGTCATCAGTTCGACTTTCGACACTGCCGAAATGGATGCCAGCGCTTCGCCGCGGAATCCCAGCGTTGCGATATGATCGAGGTCATCCGAAACGGCGATCTTGCTTGTTGCATGGCGCAGAAAGGCGTTCTTGACATCATCCCTTTCAATGCCGACGCCGTTATCCGTGACACGCATAAATGTTACGCCGCCGTTTTTGATTTCTACCGTCACATTTGTCGCTCCTGCATCAATGGAGTTTTCTACCAACTCCTTAATAACGGACGCAGGACGCTCAATCACCTCACCTGCGGCGATCAGCTCCGCAATATTTTTAGGAAGTACATTGATCACACTCAAACAAACACCTCCAACGGGAATGTATTGTGAATTGTAAACTCTATTTGTATCATGTCACAGACTCATGAAACACAGCTCTCAGATATCAGTATCGCCGCTCACTTTGCAAGCTTTATCAGCTCGAACAGGATGTTCATCGACTCCATCGGCGTCAGCTTATTGATGTCGATGGCTCTCAGCCGCTTTTCCACTTCCGTTTCTTCTTTGATGAGTGTGAGCTGTTCCTCTTCTGGTTCTGCTTTTTTGACCTGCGTTTTGCGTTTTGGCTTGCGGCTGCTGCTCTCCAACTCCTTGAGGATCTTCTTTGCTCTTTCGAGTACCGTTTCGGGCAGTCCTGCCAAGCCTGCCACTTCCACGCCGTAGCTTTCATCCGCAGGGCCGGGCAGGATCTTTCTGAGGAAAGTGATATCATTTCCCCTCTTGATGGCGGCGATGTTGTAGTTTTTGATGCCCTTCACGCTCTGTTCGAGTACGGTCAGTTCGTGATAATGTGTCGCAAACAGTGTTTTTGCGCCGAGCGTCTTTTTATCCGCCACATATTCCAGCACCGCTCTTGCAATGCTCATGCCGTCATAGGTAGACGTTCCCCGTCCGATCTCGTCAAGGATGATAAGGCTGTTTTTCGTGGCGTGTTTCAGGATATAGGACACTTCGTTCATCTCTACCATAAAGGTAGACTGTCCCGACGAAAGATCGTCGGAAGCGCCGATACGGGTAAAGATGCTGTCCACCACCGATATTTCCGCATTGAGCGCAGGCACGAACGAACCGATCTGCGCCATCAGCACAATGATCGCCACCTGACGCATATACGTTGATTTACCTGCCATGTTCGGTCCTGTGATGATCGCCACGTTATTGTCTTCATTATCCAGTTCAACATCATTCGGCACGAAGCTGTGGTAATCCAGCAGCGATTCCACCACGGGGTGACGGCTTTCCTTCATCCGTATCACGCCGCTGTTTGTGATGTTCGGGCAGGTGTAGCCTTCGTCAAATGCGACCTGCGCCAAAGACGTGATCGCATCAAGTACGGCAATCGCACGGGATGTGCGTGTGATACGATCCATCGCATCGCTGACGATCCTGCGGAGCTTTTCGAGCATCTCGTATTCCAGGGCGCTGATGCGTTCCTTGGCGCTGAGGATCTTCTTTTCAAGCTCTTTCAGTTCCTGCGTGATATACCGTTCGCCGCCGACAAGCGTCTGTTTGCGAATATAATCTTCGGGGACTTTGTCTTTGTAAGAATTGGACACTTCGATATAATAGCCGAACACACGGTTAAAGCCCGTTCTCAGCTTCGGAATGCCTGTTCGTTCCTGTTCTCTTGCTTCCAGACTTGCGATCACCGCCGAACCGTTCTGCATCGTATAGCGCAGATCGTCCAGTTCACTGCTGTAGCCGTCTCTGAACATTCCGCCCTCGCGCACGGAAAACGGCGGATCATCCACCAGCGCATTGTCCAGTATCTTACAAAGATCCTCCAGCATATCCATGTCGTCAAACAGACTTGTCATCAACGCAGAAGTCGTGTATTCAAAGCTGATCTTGATGTCGGGGATCTTCTTGAGACTCTCGCAAAGCGCACGCAGCTCTTTGGCGTTTGCCGAGCCGTAGATCACTCTTGTCAGAATGCGTTCCATATCGCCGACTTCACTCAAAGCGGTACGGATATTGCCCCTTGAGATAACATCATCATACAGTTCGCTGACAGCGTTTTGCCGCCGCAGGATGGCAGGAATGCTGATCAGCGGCTTTTCGATATAGCTTTTCAGCATACGTTTGCCCATCGGCGTTTTGGTTTTATCGAGAACGCCGAGCAGACAGGCTTTTTTGTATTTGGAGTTCATAGACTCTGTCAGTTCCAGATTCCGTCTGGTACGGTAGTCCATCCGCAGGAACTGTTCTTCACGGTAGAGTTCAATGCGGTTGATCCTTTCCAGTCCGCTCATCTGCGTCAATTGCACATAGCGCAGCAGCACACCCGCAGCGGAAACCGTCTGCGGTTCGATCTCACCGAGTTCTTCCAATTTTTCCGCATGAAACTGTGTGAGCAGTCTTGTTTTGCAGTCGGCATAGGAAAAGTCGGTATCGTCAGGCATGGAAACGGTCGCATTGAGGTTATTGCGGATAAATTCGCTGAGGGTGCGGAACGCTATGGAATCGCCGCCGATCAGTATTTCCGCAGGGGAATACTTTGTCAGCTCGTTCTTGATCTCACTTTCCTGCGAATCGCCTTCGAGGATCGTAGCGAAAAATTCGCCTGTGGAAACATCGCAGAACGCAGCCCCCGTTTTATCGTTTTTGGTATAGATCGCACTGATAAAGTTATTGCTGCCCGAATCGAGCATCAGCGCTTCCATGACCGTGCCGGGCGTAACGACACGGATAATCTCACGCTTGACAAGTCCTTTCGCGGTGGCAGGGTCTTCGACCTGTTCGCAGATACCGACCTTATAGCCCTTTGAAACGAGCTTTGCGATATAGGTATCGGCGCTGTGAAACGGCACGCCGCACATCGGCGCTCTTTCCTTTTGACCGCATTCCTTCCCTGTCAGCGTCAGTTCCAGTTCCTTAGACGCCAATTTTGCGTCGTCGTAGAACATCTCATAAAAGTCCCCGACCCTGAAAAACACGATCGTATCTTTATTCTGTTCTTTCACTTTCAAATATTGCTGCATCAACGGTGACAATTCACCCATTCATTCACCCTCCTACAACGTCTCTGCGGCAAGCTGCCGCTCCCGAGCGCAGAGCCTGCGCCCCCGATTCGCTGCTTGTCCGTTTGAGTTGAACATTCTATTCCGCAATAAGACGGGGCGGCAAGCTGCCGCTCCCGATTCGCTGTTTGTCCGTTTGAGTTGAACATTCTATTCCGCAATAAGACGGTGCGGCATCCTTGCGGATGCATTCTCCGCATCGCCGTCGCAAGCCGAAAGGCTTGCTTTGGGCTAACTTCTTT
>ONYV01000192.1 GCA_900322105.1 uncultured Eubacteriales bacterium
CTCTTCCTGAGGATTCTTGAGCAATTCATTTGCGGCAGTCAGTCCCGCAGGACCTGCGCCGATGATGACGATCCTTTTCATTGAGATCCCTCCGTTTATTTACTCTCCGTATCTTTTTCCGTTTCGCTTTTATCATTGACATCATCTTTTTCTTCGACCTTACGGTAAAGGATGAACTTTCTGGCAAAGAAGTTCCACATATAAACAATAACAACTGCCAGCGTCTTGCCGATGATATAGTATTTGTCTGTCGGTATCAGTCCGCCGAAGGTCTGATGAGCAACAAGAAAGCCCGTTCCGAACATTCCCTTGACAGAAAACGGCTCTACGATCAGGTTCGTCAACCCCAGACCGATAATGCCGATCACCGCAAAGCCGATGAAATCAACGATACGGTTTTTGACCTTTGCCTTGGAAAACACCCAGAAGGTAGAGATGATATAATTCACAGCAAGTCCGACGATAAAGCCGAACACCACACCAACGCTTTCGGGCGTGTGCAGCAGCTCACGGATCAGTATCATCGTCAGCATATCCGCAACCGTTGCGATCCCTCCGACGATCAGACTTCTGAAAAACTGTATCCCTGTGTGACTGGTATTTTCAAATAATATTCTTTTAATATTCATACTTCCTGCCCTCATTTGAAAACAATTATGCAGTGTATATTCTATCGCACATCCTTCTAAAAGTCAAGCACCGTATGTTCTTTTGTTCGGGACAGTTACACGAGGGGTACTTTTCCTAAGACCGTGAAATCTCTGCATTTCGTCTGCCTCTGACACATTCCATAAAATTGCTTGCAAAGAATTGGATATCTTGAATCATTTTGTAACAATTGCTTGATTTTAGTCGAATATTTAGGTATATTATATGATAGGGTATGGTGTTTGAAAGCGTGCTCCTCTGAAAAATCATCCGCAAATACCTTCGGATCATTCAGGAACGCTTTGACACTATCACTTCACCTGCGCAGCAGCTTCCATCAAACAACCCTTGCAAACGGATCGTCTGAGCAGGGAAAACCCTTGTTATTAGCGGCGCTCCTGTCGTTAATATAGACAGGCATACTGTGATCTCTAAAGCGGCGGTTCCGTCATTGATCTGCGCTGAAATCATCTGACGGCACCTGCGCTGACGTGTAAAACAGTACTTGCGGAAAAATTTTAACAAAGAGGGGATGTCATGTTTAAGTTACTCTTCAAAAACATGAAGGGAAAAGACTGGGTATCGGTCGTTGCGGTCTTTCTGCTGACACTGTGCCAGGTCTTCTTTATGATGCAGATCGTAAGCTATATCAGCTTACTGACAGGCGCTGTGCAGGCAAGCCGTGAAAAAGGCGTTGCCGAAATATGGTGGTACGGTCTGTATATGGTCATCTGCGCAATTCTGATGGCAGGAACAGAAGTTATCATCCGTTTCGTTGCCAGCGCAGCCGCCAGCAGCACCGTTACAGGTCTGCGACAGAAAATGTATGAAAGAGTCAATGATTTTGCGATCGCAGACTTTGCTTCTTTCTCCACCGAATCTCTGATCACCAGAACCACCAACGATATGCAGAATGTCCACCTTGCGTGGCTCACATTCTTAAAGACTGCATTCGTCGCTCCTGTTACCATGATCTGGTCGGTCGTTCTTCTGTTCCAGTATGCAAACACTTCTTTGACGATCGTTACGGCTGTATGGCTTGTGATCCTTGTCGTTGCCGTTGTTGTTTTGCTGATGCTGGTAACGCCGAAGTACAAGATCATCCAGAAGCTGACCGACGCTCTCAACGTTTCTTCCAGAGAAAATCTGACAGGCGTCAGAGTTGTCAGAGCGTTCAATGCAGAATCTTATCAGGAAGGCAAGTTCGACAAGGTAAACACGGTGTTTACCAAAGTGCAGATCTTTGCCGGCAGAGCACTTTCTGTCTTTACTCCGCTTGTTTCAATGGTCATGATGGGACTTGCCCTGTCGATCCTCTGGGCAAGCGCCTATGTCCTCAACGGCATGAACGCTGAGGCTGCCAACCAAACTTTCAGCGCAACCAACGCATTCGTTATGCTCGCTACCCAAATCGTCATGTCCTTCATTCTGATCGTCACCCTGATCGTGATCTGGCCGAGAGCTTCCGTCAGCGCAAAGCGTATCGACGAAGTCATCGTTCACGAGGTCTCCGTTCTGGATACCGACAAGCCCGTTTCTTTCAAAGAAAAGGGTACGATCGAATTCAAAAATGTCGGCTTTGCTTATCCCGGCGCAGAAAAAGAGGCAGTATCCGACATTTCCTTCAAGGTAAAAAAGGGTGAAACCATCGCTTTCATCGGCGCAACCGGCAGCGGTAAGACAACGATCATCAATATGATCCCCCGTATGGCTGACTGTACCAGAGGTGAAGTGCTGGTAGACGGCGTAAACGTCAAGAACGTTCTCCAGAAAGATCTGAGAGACCGCATCGGTTACGCTCCTCAGAGAGGTTTCCTTTTCAAAGGCAACATCAAGCAGAATATTGCTTTCAAAGACCCCGACATGACACTCGAAGACGTCAGATGGGCGTGTGAGATCGCAGACGCCGACGGTTTCGTGATGAAAAAGAGAAACGGCTATGAATCCGAAGTGGCGCAGGGCGGCTCGAACTTCTCAGGCGGTCAGAAGCAAAGACTCTGTATTGCAAGAGCCGTTGCGACAAAGCCCGAGATCCTGATCTTCGACGACTCTTTCTCCGCTCTCGACTATAAGACCGACAAAACGGTCAGAAGCCGTATCGCCCGGCAGCTTCCCGACACCACCAGAGTCATCATCGCTCAGCGTGTCGGCACCATCATGGACGCAGACCAGATCGTCGTACTGGATCACGGCAAGATGGTCGGCATCGGCAAGCATTATGATCTGGTCAGAAATTGTCCCGTATATCAGGAGATCGCATTATCACAGCTTAGTAAGGAGGAGTTAGGATTATGAGTACAAATGTCAATACTCCTGCTAAGGAAACAAACAAATTGGGCAGTCTGGTAAAGGCGTTCCATAACTATTACGCGCCCTTTATCACTGCGATCATCCTGCTGATCGCCTCCGTGATCTTTACGATCCTGACGCCCGGCACGATCCGCAGCCTGACAAATGAGATCTCTCCTGTCGGCAAAGAAATGGTCAACGGTACATTCGCCGTCAATATGGAAAACGTGGCTCACTATGCTCTGCTGCTCGTGATCTACATCGGTTCCGCGTTTATCACAGGTCTGATCTCCGGTCTGATCCTCAATACCATCATCCAGAAATTCTCAAAGGACATCAGACAGCAGATCTCTTCCAAGATCAACAGGATGCCCCTTGATTATTTCGACACCACACAAACCGGTGACATCCTCTCCGTTA
>ONYV01000210.1:0-618 GCA_900322105.1 uncultured Eubacteriales bacterium
CTGATCGAGTGATCGGCGTTTTGATGCCCTGCGGCGAGCAGGCGGATATTGATAAATCCGAGCTGCTTGTCAAGACACTTGGCATCCGTCATTACGTCATCAACATCAAGGACGCAGTAGACGGCATTGTCAGCAGCATTCCTTTTGAACTCAGCACCCAAAGCAAGACAAATCTTCCGCCGAGGATCCGAATGTCGACCTTGTATGCGGTGTCGCAGAGCCATAACGGAAGAGTCTCGAATAACTGTAATCTGTCAGAGGACTGGGTAGGCTATTCCACACGCTACGGCGATTCGGTAGGAGATTTCAGTCCCCTTTCCAAGCTCACTGTCAACGAGGTAAAGCAGATCGGCAGAGTGCTGGGACTTCCCTCTGAATTAGTCGACAAAGTACCCACAGACGGACTGTGCGGCAAGACAGACGAAGAAAACCTTGGCTTTACCTATGATGAATTAGACCGTTATATCCGTGAAGGTGTGATCGAGGATCAGGAGAAAAAAGCGAAGATCGACCGACTTCATGCCATCAACCAATTCAAATTAGAGCTGATGCCCGTATTTGACCCGAAACTGTAAACGATCGGATCAGCTCACAAAAAGCATTCCCGTCCAAAAAACG
>ONYV01000210.1:679-3828 GCA_900322105.1 uncultured Eubacteriales bacterium
TTTATTTTTTATAAAATAGTTTACAAATATTAGCATTTATGATATAATCTGAAACAGTTATGCAAAAAATGACAGTTCAGAACCCTTTGGCTGTCCTTTTTGTTGAACATCAATCAAATCTTCAGGAGGTATTATTTTGGATTGGGCTGAAATTATCGTTTTTATTGTCTACCTGCTTTTCATGCTTGGTATCGGCGTCTATTTCTTCATCAAGAATAAGACGGGCGGAGAGAAGGGCTATTTTCTTGGCGGCAGAAAGATGGGACCGTGGGTAACGGCGCTGTCTGCAGGCGCTTCCGACATGAGCGCATGGGTGCTGATGGGTCTGCCGACGGCGATCTATGCATCGGGGCTGGGACAGATTTGGATCCCTGTCGGATTGATCTTGGGCTATGCGCTGAGCTGGATCATCGAAGCGCCTCGTCTGAGAAGGTTCTCGATCGTCTGCAACGACTCCATTACCGTTCCGCAGTATCTGAAAAACCGTTTCCTTGAAAAGTCAAATGCTTTGCAGATCATCTGCGCGATCGTCTTTCTGGTTGCGTACACCATCTATTCCGCATCCAGTCTGGTAGCCTGCGGCAAGCTGTTCAATACGGCGCTGCACATCGACACCACCGTTGCGATGATCATTGCTGCTGTTATCATTGTCGGCTACACCTTCCTTGGCGGTTTTTCCGCTGTGTGCTGGACCGACTTCTTCCAGGGTCTGCTGATCCTTGGCGGACTGATGATGGCACCGATCTTTGCGGCAACGCTTGTCGATTTCTCACAGATTGATGCAGTCACCGCAAACACACCGAATTTTTGGAATCCCTTCACCAACTGGACAGATATTGCATCCGGTCTTGCATGGGGTCTCGGCTATTTCGGTATGCCGCACATCATCATCCGTTTTATGTCCCTGCGCTCTCAGAAGGATATGAAAAAATCCGCTGTGATCGGCATCACATGGACACTTCTTGTCCTTTGCTGTTCTGTTGCAGTCGGTATTCTCGGACTGCTCTATCTGGGATTTGACAAAGAAACGAACGAGGGATCTCTGGTATTCATCAACACCGTAAGAGGTATCTTCCCGAGCGTGATTGCAGGTATCCTGCTTTCCGCAGTGCTGGCAGCTTCCATGAGTACCGCAGACAGCCAGCTGCTTTCCGCTTCCTCATCCTTTGCCAGCGACCTCTATAAGCCTGTATTCCGCAAGAATAAGGCAAGCGATAAGGAAATGCAGTGGGCAGGCAGGATCGTTGTGCTGGTGATCGCTGTGATCGCACTCATCATTGCCCTGAACCCGAACTCAGGCTCTATCATGGATCTGGTAGAAAAAGCATGGGGACTCTTTGGCGCATCCATGGGACCGACCATCCTGCTGAGTCTGTTCTGGAGACGCTTTAACTTCAAGGGTGCTATCGCAGGTATCAGCGTAGGCGCGATCGTAGATATCTGCTGGATCATCTTCTTCTCTTCCACAGGACTTTACGAGCTCCTTCCGGGCTTCATCGCAGGAATGATCGCCGCTGTGATCGTCACGCTGATCACCAAAAAGCCCTCGAAAGAAGTGGAAGAACTCTTCGACAAGGCTGTCAAATATACAGACTAAAGGGAACACCGCACAAAAAACAGTATTCACAAAAGCCGTACAGAAATGATCTGTGCGGCTTTTTATCAGACTTCCTCGGAAACTTCCGAAGCACCGTCTTACTTGTCTCTTTTGCACAATACGGCACTTCTCCGGTTCCCGAGGAAGTCTGCTGTATATAAGTGCGTCATGACAAACAAAAAAACACTGAAAAGAGAAAACAGCATCAAACTGCTTTTTCTTTTCAGTGGATAGATTCAGCAAAAAAACGGGTTTATTTACACTTCCAGATATGGCTGCTCATCGGTTCGAGAATGCTGCCGCCGCTGAAATCATGTTCCTGACCTGTCACAAGGTCGTCCGCCTTGGCAGTGCCTGCGTCGAAGTATGCGGTAAAGGGCTGATCGTCAGCGTTGATCGCCACAAAGACTCTTTCACCGTCAAAGTCACGCTGCAGCACACACTGCTTGTTGGTCAGCACAGGGATCTTGATATCGCCGTAGCAAAGCGCCTTGCTTTCTCTGTGCGCCTTGGCAAGACGTTTGATATGTTCTGTCAGTTCGTTTGACTGCGGCTTGTCAAACGCAGGACGAAGCGCAGGATCACCGTCTTTTTTCTCTGCTTTTGCGCCCCACTCACTGCCGTAATAGATGCAGGGGATACCCGGCATACCAAAGAGCATGGTATAGACAAGCGGCAGGTGCTTTGGATTTGTCAGGATGCTGGCGATCCTTGTGACATCGTGGTTGTCTGCAAAGCAGAGCAGGTGCATTCCTTTGTACATACACCATTGTTCAGGACCGAAGCGGTTTTTCAGAGAATGGCAGATCTCAAACATATTCATTGAGTTGAAGCTGGAGAACAAGCCTTTATAGCATTCGTAGTTTGTGGCGG
This sequence comes from uncultured Eubacteriales bacterium, assembly GCA_900322105.1. Taxonomy (GTDB): domain Bacteria; phylum Bacillota; class Clostridia; order Oscillospirales; family Acutalibacteraceae; genus UBA1213. The sequence continues at coordinate 3,150 of ONYV01000210.1, forward strand.
AATGCAGCATATCGTTGTTGACCCAGCGGCTGTAATCGCCGTGCAGCAGCTCACCGATCAGGAAGAAGTCATCTTTCAGTCCGTTTGTAAAGCTCCTCAGACGTTTCAGAAAATCAAAATCCAGACAGTATGCAACATCCAGACGGATGCCGTCAATGCCGAATTGATCGACCCAGAATTTAACAGCGCCCAACAGATGATCGACGACCGCAGGATTGCGCAGGTTCAGCTTGACCAGATCATAGTGACCTTCCCAGCCTTCATACCAGAGTCCGTCGTTATAGCTGCTGTTGCCGTCAAAATTGATGTTGAACCAATCCTTATAGGGTGAATCCCATTTTTTTTCGCAGACATCCCGAAACTGCGGAAAACCTCTGCCGACATGATTGAACACGCCGTCCAGCACCACACGGATGCCCTTTTCATGCAGAGCGTCACAGATTTTTTTGAAGTCCTCATTTGTTCCCAGACGACAGTCTACCTTGCAGTAATCTCTGGTGTTGTAGCCGTGGGTATCGGATTCAAAGATCGGAGAGAAGTAAACAGCATTGCAGCCTACTTCTGCAATATGGTCTACCCAGTCCAGCACTTTCAGGATGCGGTGTTCCTGAACGCCGTCATTTTCAAAGGGAGCGCCGCAAAGTCCTAACGGATATATCTGATAGAATACGGCCTCATA
>ONYV01000157.1 GCA_900322105.1 uncultured Eubacteriales bacterium
GAAGGAACGACCGATTATTATGGCTCTGATTACGGCAATCTGCTTTTCGGTGATCTTGATACCGTCTGCTGCGCGACCTGCAGAGATCGGGTTTGTGCCATAATAATCGGTCGTTCCTTCGGGGAATACCAGATATTCAAGCTGACTGATATCCACAGATCTCACTGACTGGTCACCGTAAAGCTCACTGAGGGTAACATCAAATGTAAACTGCTCATTCGTTTCACCGCTGTTGACCAGATCCTTGCTGATCACAATGTCGCCGACTTTTACCACGTTGACGAAGGTTTGCTTCAGGTGGATCGAATCCTTCCGAGCAGCATTGTTGTTATCAAACTGATACGGAATGCCTCTCATCTGATTCTGCTGATATTCTTCAATTCTGTTTTCCTGATCGTTCATATCAACAGTATAGACGAAGGAATCATAATATTCTGAAACTTGTCTGGAACCGTCTCTGTCGGAAGCGGTCGTATACGTATGGTTATGATACCGATTCGCATTCGTCACCGTTGTTGTATCGAGAGCTGCATCGGCGGCATACAGCGAACCGTCCTGTACAACGTTCATGGTACTATCCTTGGAGAACTGGGATCTGAAATTAGCATATTCACCATAGAACAGCTTGAACTCACCATTGTTATTGGTAATACCTGTCAGATCCTTACTTGCAAACGGATCAGTCAGATCATATGCAACCTGTTTGAGCGGTGCCATCTGTGTACCGCCTGTAAACAGTTCACCAAAGGTATACGGTATTGCAGGATACTGAGTCGTAACACTGTACGGATACGAACCGTTCGTTCCGAAGTTCGCTGTACCGACCTTTTCTACACTGCTTTCCCAACCTGTAGGAGTACAGAAATAGCTGCCTGAACTGATGACAAGATCAGGGGTCTGATTCCAGCAATTTTCCCAGTCATTCTCACCGGATGGTTTCATTCGTGTAAAGATTACTTTATTATAGCCTTCAGGCACTTCAAAGCGATAAACGCCGTTTCCGATATTTTCCGGATCGACCCATTTGCTTCCGCCGCTGCTATTAAAAAAGTAAGCCGCCATTCGTGCGCTTCCATCTCTCCAGTTGATATTGCCGTTTGCTTTCAGATATACATAATGATGCGTCTCCGAACTTGCAGGTGTCTTAATGATCTGATCGCTGCTTGCCAATACTGTAGAGGGATTTCCTGCTGCTTCGGTGTTCACTCTGTTGATGTTATCAAATGCAGGGAATCTGATACCGCTGTTCGCAACGTCAGAAGACTTCGTATTCTGATTCTGGATCGTGTAATTGAAAACATCCTTATCTGCGACTGTTTTTGTCTGGCTGACAAGAGCAGGATTGACACGGTTGAACTCTGTCTGCTCGCCGACTGTCAGCTGATGATGATTGATCGGAGCAAAGTTAAAAGAAATACTGAGGTTGGATTCAAACATACCTCTCTCCATATAGAATACAGTGAGGGTGTGTTCTGTAAGAGGATTGTAGAAGTTATCTTCATTAAAGGCAACACCTGCTGCCTGGAACATATTTTTGATCGTGCTTGTCTGAGAACCGCCTGTATTGGATCTTTCGATCTTCTTATATCTGTCCAGACTGCTGCTGAAAGAAGCCGCCTGACTGACATAGACCTGCTGATTATCCTTTTTGAAGTTGATGTTGCCGCTTACCTTTGCATGGTCGCCGCCGATATCGAGCAGCATCACATCGTCAATGAAGACCCACACGTCATCATCGCCCGAGAAGTTGAAGTGTACGTCCACTTCGTGACCGTCCTTATCAAGGATCGTGCCGTTTTCGTTCAGGTTGAAGGGGATATCCACTCTCATACCAAAGCCGTAGTTGACGTTATAACGTCCGACTTCTGTATTTTTGATAGAGGAAGTATTGAAAGGGAAGAAACCGTAGCCGCCTGCTGTGACGTTTTTACCGTCACTTCTCCAGTTTGCTACGCCGTTATTGTCGATCGTGCCGATCTTGATCTCGCCGTTCTGATAATAACGGGGAGCGTCATATGCCGAGTCAAACTCATAGGTCTTGGTACCGTCAGCGTTGTGAATGATATTGAACGGGAAGCCTTCGCCTGTGGAATACTTTTTAACAAAGTCGCTGTTGGCATTGATAAAGGAATCCGAAAACTGCGGCAGCTCGATGGTGCCGTTATTCTGAGTGAGATTTCCATTTTTGAGCGTTCTGTCGACCAGTCCCTGCACCGCAACGTTGCCGTTATTGTTTTTCGGCGCATTGTTGGCACTTTGCCAGTAATGGCTGTATGCGTCATAATAATACTTGTTGCCTGCCTGATCGGGAATATAGGTATACTGCCAGGGAGTCTGACCCTCGCCGTCGCCTCTCTGTTCATCAAGGTTCGTTGCTGTTCCGAGGAAGTTGCCGAAATACAGCGCCGGCGTACTCCCGTTCAAATTGCTGTAATAAGCAGAGATTCTGCGGTTGAGCAGTTCATACGGCACCTGCAGACCGGTCATCCAGCGGTCGCCGTTATGCATATCGCTGCATTGTTTCTGTGTCATCACATGTTTATCGCCGCCTTTGAGCTGATAAGCGATCTGGTTATCTCTTTTATACTCGAAACCGCCATCTATAGGCTTCAACCCTGTTCACAGGCATCGGTCCTCCCGGCATGAAACTGAGCAGCAGCATCGTGACTACCGTCAGCGCAAGCCCTGCCTTTAGTCCTCGTCTTTTTGTTTTTATCATGTTGTATCGACCTCCGTATTCATTCGCCGTCTGCGGTCTTTTTATTCATAAAAATTCCATAAAAGCCTGAATTTCTTCATAATTTATTAACATCACAATGCGAGTATAACATTTTTTTTCATAAAAGTCAACCGTAATCTGTCATTTTTTATAATTTCCCGATTCGGCTATATAGCATCATCACTAAATTTTTTATACATCCCCGACAACCGCCGTGAACTTTATTTATCAGCCTTTCTCACACCGATTGAGATTCTTTTTTTCAGACATACTTTTCACCGTGTTTTTTGTCGAAAAACACTTTACTTTATAAATGTAAAATAGTAAAATAAAAAGCAAGAGATAACCTGACAGGATGTGATCGCTTTGACAAAAAAACTCCGGTGGATCCTTTTATGTATATGTACCGTCCTTTTACTGCTGCTGCTGACAGCGTGTAACCGGTCGCAGCACGAAAACGTGGACATTCAGACCACCCTCTCCGTGGACAATTCATTTTCCGGCAAACGCACCATTGTGCTGACCTTTCCGCAGAGTGTGATCAGTCCCGGCTCTGAAACAGAAACTTCTCTTGAAAAAGTCGTGCAGAAGCACTGTCCCAACACCCTGACCCCCTCCAAAGGCAGCGCAGACGGCAAGGTTCAGTACAGCTTTGAATTGTCCTTTGAATCTGCTCACGAATACACCGAAAAAACTACCGATATCACAGGCAAACAGACCGTCGTCAGCTTCTCAAACCCCAACAACGTCATGACGCAGGGCTGGAAGTTAGAGGAAAACTTCCAAAGCTCCGAGCTGATCCTCGACTGGATCGCCAAAGGCGCCAAGCAGGAGGGCTTCAGCAATCTTGAATTTACGACTGAGGAATCCAAGACCACTGTCTATCTCAACGATCAGGTGCAGACCTCCCCGCCCGTGATCTCCGTCAATTGTCTGGAGGGCAACCCCATCCAGCGCATTGCTGTTGAAACGGTACGTGACAAGACACTCTATGACAGAACGATCATTTTTACCATCTCACAGTCTACCTTTGACGCTATGTCAAAGGATATCAGGGAATATTTCAAGACCATCACCGACAAAGCCGCTCTCTCTGCGGAATGGCTGCTCAATACCAACAATTCCTATGACTACACCGTCAAATTCAACGATGTGACCATTCAGGAGCTGTCCGGCTATACCAACAAGCTCCTCAACAGCGTTTACGGCGATATCGAATATTCCGACAAGGCAAGCGGCAGCACCGTTCTTGCCGAACAGAACTCTTACAGCGAAACACTCGATTTCTCGAATTACATCGGCAACAACGGCACAAACGTTCCTGTGGAATTCACCTACTCCGTCAGCGGCAACACAGAGCTTGGCGAATGCCAGCTCTATGAAGACGGAGAATGGCACATTGCCTCCGACTTTCTCGATACCAATCAGTACGGCAGAAGATCTGCGATCCGCTATCTCGGCTCTGTCATGAAAATGAGGATCAATGACGGCAAGCAGTACACCGCTTCCTCCATTGAGATCGAAACACTTCCTCTTGAAGAGGACAAGCTCCAGAAGACCATCACCTTCCGCTTTGACCGCACCGCAGGCGGTGATGAAGCGTCCGATTACACACGCTCATACCTGTCAGGTCTTGGCTACGGCGCCGTGCAGACCGTTTATAACGATGAATGCATCTGCACCTACACCACCAGCGGCACGACCGATACCCTCAACGATATTTTTACACATATCCTCGGCGGCAAAAATACCGCTAAATTCACCAGCGAAGGACAGTTCATGACCCTGCGCACCATGAAGCACTACCGTGACAAGCTCGATCTCTCTGCTGTCATCCTCGGAAAAAATGCCGAAACGCCCGTATATTACCGCATCGCCTCACAAAACGGTGAACTGATCAAAGCGTTTGACTACAAGTCCTCCGAACAGTCCGAAACAGCCGATCTGAAAGACATCAAGGACGGTTTCCTGACGCTGAAGCTGACAGGAACGGATGTGGATGTTTCCTTTGACATCACAACGCCGAATGTCTCTGATATCATTTTCTGCTCTGTCATCTCTGCGATCATCGTACTGATCGCCGCCGCCGCTATTTTTGTGCTGCGCAAGCAAAAAACGCCCGTCACAGGACTTGGCAGCGGAGTTGACCACTCAGGTCTTCCCGACAGCAAAAAGGAGCTTACCGTCAAGAAAAAAGGCAGCAGCATCCTGAATAAAAAATGACCCTTATCCGAATAAACCGCTTATGGGCAGTATCGGCATCGGTACTGCTCAACATTATTTACGAAAAGAAGTGATCCCATGACAAAATTATGTATCTTTGACCTGGACGGAACGCTCATTGATTCGCTTCAGGATCTTGCAAACGCCATGAACCATGCCCTGCAAAAAAACGGCTTTCCCGTTCATCCGCATGAAAAATACCGTCAGATGGTGGGCAGCGGCATTTCGGTGTTAGCCGACCGTGCCGTCAAAAACAGCACCCTGCCCTATGACGAAACCATAAAAGCGGCGATCCTTTCGGATTTCAGCGCCTGCTATACGGATCATTGTATGGACAATACCCGCCCTTATGAAAAGATCCCGCAAATGCTTTACACTCTCAGAGAAAACGGTATCTTATGCGCTGTCAATTCCAACAAGCCCGACGCCTTTGCCAAAAAGATCGTCCGTACACTGTTTCCTGACGCACCCTTTTCGGAAGTTTTCGGCAAGCGTGACGGTTTTGAACGCAAGCCTTCTCCTGACGGCGCACAAAGCATTATGGAGCTGCTTTCCTGCCAAAAGGAAGAATGCGTTTATATCGGTGACAGTGACGTAGACGTTCAAACCGCAAGAAATGCAGGCATCGCTTTCTGCGGTGTGAGCTGGGGGTTTCGCAGCAGAGAAGAACTGCAAAAGGAAGGCGCAACCTTTATTGCAGATGATCCTGACGATATTATAAGGTATGTGATGTCACGGTGAAACAAACGCCAAAAGTCAATTATCAGTTAGTGCTGGACAAGACACTGAAAGAGCTGACCCTGCAGCAGCGCCGTCCGAAGCTCCTGCTGCACGCCTGCTGCGCGCCATGCAGCAGCTATGTACTGGAATATCTGACGCAGTATTTTGAGATCACCGTGTTTTTTTACAATCCGAATATCTCTCCCGAAAGCGAATATCAACACCGTGTCAGCGAAATACAGCGCCTGATCAGAGAAATGTGTCCTTCCGTTCATTTTCTGGAAGGGCAATATGAGCCAAAGCGCTTTTACGAAATGGCAAAGGGACTGGAGCATGAACCCGAAAGGGGTGAACGCTGTCACAAATGCTATCGTCTGCGCATGACAGAAAGCGCCCTTGCCGCAAAAAGCGGCGGTTTCGATTACTTCACCACGACCCTCTCCATCAGTCCGCAAAAGGACAGTCAGGTGCTGAATCAGATCGGCAAAGAGATCAGCGAGGCAACAGGCGTTCCCTATCTCTATTCCGATTTCAAAAAACACGGCGGCTATCTGCGCTCCATCGAGCTTTCCGCTCAGTATTCTCTCTACCGCCAGAATTTCTGCGGCTGCGTTTTTTCCCGTTCATAGCACTGCATACCGCAAAAGTCCCCCCTCATACTGCTTTCCCGAAATTACACTGTT
>ONYV01000194.1 GCA_900322105.1 uncultured Eubacteriales bacterium
AGAAATAACTTGCAAGTTAAATCTTTAATGCAATAAAGCAACAGTTCTGTAGATGTAAGCCCAAAGCAGGCTTTTATAGCCTGCGACGGCGGTGCGAAGAGAGAATACCGATGATTCCCCAAAAGGGAGCGGCAGCTTGCCGCCGCCGCTACATATCTAATTCGACGCGGTTGTATTGGCGGAGGATGATTTCGAGGGCTGCGCCTAAGATCGCGCCGATGAGGATGTATACTAAGAGCCTCGGCGCAAAAGGACCTCCTAAAACGACTCTGCCTGCATAGCTGTCATAAATGCTGATGTACCATCCGTATTCCATCATGCGGAATAACTGGAAAAACGCTACAAAAAGAAATGCCACTCCGCCGACAATCCATGCCGCCGCTTTTCGGAGTATGAGAGCGGTCAAAAAGTAGATGCCCATCGTGATGAAAACAAAGCTGCCTTCCATCGCAAACTTTTTCTCTTCCTCGTTCGGGGTCATGGTGATGTCCGTCAGACGAACGATATATCCGATCACGATCAGCACGGCTGCAATAATAAAATACTTTAATCGGTTACGATGCATACTTATTCCTCCAGCATATCGGAGAAGTCGAAAATATACCTGTCGGCTTCACTTTTCAGATAGGGAATGTGTTCTTCGGAGGCTTCATCATACACAGCAACGGTATACATTTTCGCACGGTTTGCGCCCATGATGCCCTCGGGAATATCCTCAAACACCATACATTCCTCTTTGTCTACACCGAGCTTTTCGGCAGTGTAAAGATAGATGTCGGGATGGCTCTTGTTTTTGCCGACTTCCGAAGTGTAGCAGATACGGTCAAAATAGTGGCGCACGCCGTTATTTGTCAGCACAGGCTCGAGCAGCTTCGGGTCAGACGAAGTCGCCATGCCGATCTTCACATCCTGCTGTTTGAGAAATTCCAGATATTCCTTTGCAAAGGGCTTGAGCTGCACATGATGGGCATACTCACGCTGCGCCATCGAAAGCCATGTATCAACGATCTCCTCCACACTCTCCGAAAGATGATAGACCGTGCGTGTATATTCCGCCGCAGTCCTGAAAAACATTCCTCTCATCTTTTCGGTATATTCCTTTGTCACAGGAATGCCGTGCATAGCAAGAAAGTCGATATCCACCTTTTTCCAGACATACATTGAGTCGATGAGCGTGCCGTCCAGATCAAAAATTGCCGCTTTGAAGTGTTTCATGATCTCCTCCGATCAAGCAGCAGACCCTTCCGCTGCTTAACATATCTATTATATCACAACCGATTCCGACATGAAAGATACAATAAATCAAAATTTCGTTTCCGTTTTTTGTATATTTAGACAACAACTCAAATCGGCAGCATTTCAGGCTCTCTTTTCTGATAGACCGTGAAATGGGTATAGCCGCACCTTTGCAGTATTCTGAACGCATCCTCTATCCCTGCGCCGATATCGCCCCAGCGGTGGGCATCCGACCCCACTGTCACATATTTTCCGCCAAGCTCACGGAAACGCCGCAGGATCGCTTCATCGGGCAGCGTTACGCCGATCTTCTGCCGCAGACCCGACGTATTGACTTCAAGCGCCTTGTGATTTCGTACCAGAGCGTTCAGCACCTCGTCTATCTGTTCACGGTACTGCACCGTTGTGATCTGCAAAGACGGATTAGCCGCAATATAGCGGAACGGATAGGTCAGATGTGCAAGGGAATCGAAGCGGTCATCCTCGATCAGCTCCATCATTTCCTCAAAATAGCGATTCAGCAGTTTTGGCGCATTCTCTTCATTATATTTCAGAAAATAGAAATCCTGTTCACCCCTGAGATTATGCAGCGACCCCAGCACAAAGTCATATGCGCCGAGCGACAGCGCTTCTTCTGCCGCCTTTCTATCCTGAGTCGGCTGTCCAAGTTCGATCCCCAGATAGATCCTGATCTTTTCGGCATACAATCCTCTTGCCTTGAGGGTATCTCTGATCGAGCCTTCGATATCCTGTCTGACGTTGTTCGGATAATAGTCGTTACAATCGCAGTGATCTGTCACGGTGATAGAATAAAGTCCCATCTGATACGCTCTGTCACAAAGCATGACAACGCTGTCTTTTCCGTCAAATGAATTTTCGCTGTGTGTATGGCTGTCCGATATAAATTGATACTTCAATATGATCCTCTCCCTGATATGCAGCATTCATTGCCCGATCAGCGCCGCTTGAGCGTCTGCGGTCACGAGCCGACATTTTTCATTCATTCTTATTCCAAACAGATTATATCACGATTCTTCCATTTTTGATACATCAATACTGATGTAAAATAACAGCTTTTTTTCGCCGTATTTTGTCTAAGAATACAGAGAAGGGTCACAAAAAACAATTTGAGAAAAAATTCCTAAATGCCTATTGACAAGATAGGAATAATATGTTATAGTAAACGCACACCAATTCGATAGGTTTTGTAAAAAGTTGATTCAGGAAAGAAGCGATCAGAATGTACCTTGTCTTTCGGGCGCTGCGCCATAATTTTCGGTTCGGGCGAATGTGAATTACCTCTTGTCTTCGCTGTCAGAGATCATATCTATTCAACCAATATTTATTATGAAAGAGGTAATCATCATGAGCAATTATCGTTTTGAAACATTACAATTACACGTTGGTCAGGAACAGGCTGACCCTGCTACCGATTCCAGAGCCGTACCGATCTATGCGACAACTTCTTATGTGTTCCATAACTCCCGGCACGCCGCCGACCGTTTCGGTCTGAGGGACGCCGGAAATATCTACGGCAGACTGACAAACTCTACCCAAGGCGTTTTTGAAGACAGGATCGCTGCGTTAGAGGGCGGTGTGGCTGCTCTTGCGGTGGCATCGGGCGCTGCGGCGATCACTTACACCATTCAGGCGCTGGCGCAGGCAGGCGAGCATATCGTCGCGCAAAAGACCATCTACGGCGGCAGCTACAACCTGTTAGCGCATACCCTTCCGCAATACGGCATTCAGACGACCTTTGTGGACGCTCACGACTTAAACGAACTGGAAAACGCTATTCAGGACAACACAAAAGCCGTTTACCTTGAAACACTCGGCAACCCGAACAGCGATATCCCCGATCTTGACGCGATCGCTGAGATCGCTCATAAACACGGCTTGCCTGTGGTGGTAGACAACACCTTCGGCACACCCTACCTCATTCGTCCCATCGAACACGGCGCAGACATCGTGGTACATTCCGCTACCAAATTCATCGGCGGTCACGGTACGACCCTCGGCGGCGTGATCGTAGACGGCGGTACCTTCGATTGGGCTGCGTCGGGCAGATATCCGTGGATATCCGAGCCGAACCCCAGCTATCACGGCGTT
>ONYV01000302.1 GCA_900322105.1 uncultured Eubacteriales bacterium
TTCGATTGCCTGCTTAACCCTCGGAACATTCTCAGAATTCTGAACCATTAATTTTCTTTTAGAGAAAGTTGATTTCCGTGCCGCAGGCTCTGCGCCGCTTGATTTTTGGGAGGGATTTTGGTATAATGGTGAGGGAGCTAACAATTCGTAAGCTAACTATTTTTTGAGGAAGGAGGATGTAAGTTGAACCGAGAGAAATATCTGGGCGTTGAGATCAGTAAGGTCAGTAATCTGTTGAAAAGGGATTTCGGCACAAACAGCGTTCGTCAGCGGATCGAGGAGGCAACAGGCAAAAACGGTTGGATCATCGGCTATCTGGCAGAACATAAAGATGAGGATGTTTTTCAAAAAGATATCGAAACGACCTTTTCTATCAGACGTTCTACCGTTTCCAATATGCTGGGACTGATGGAAAAGAAAGGACTGATCCGCAGACAGTCGGTCAGGAGCGATGCAAGACTAAAAAAACTGACGCTGACGGATAAGGCGCTGGATATGTATCATGAGCTGGTCATGCAGCTCAAAGTACAGGAGGACATTATCAAAGAGGGCATCACCGAAGATGAACTGAACGTCTTTTACGGTGTGCTGGAAAAAATCAGAAACAATATCGGCACAGACCGAGCTGTCAGTGCCGACAGAAATGAGGTGGATGAGGCATGATAAAAACTCTTGCCAAGAGCATCAGGGAATATAAGATCGCTTCTGTCATTACGCCGATCTTTATCGTGTGTGAGGTCATTTTGGAAGTGCTGATACCGTACCTGATGGCAAGCCTGATCGACAATGGCGTTGATAAGGGCGATATGGACTATATCTGGAAAATGGGACTGGTGTTGGCGCTTGTTGCGCTGATCTCGCTGCTGTTTTCAGGACTGGCAGGCAAATATGCGGCGGTGGCGTCCGCAGGCTTTGCCAAAAATCTGCGGCATGATATGTTCTACAAAATACAGACCTATTCCTTTGCCAATATCGACAAATTCTCTGCGTCCAGTCTGGTCACAAGAATGACAACGGACGTTACAAACGTTCAGAACGCTTATCAGATGATCCTGCGCATGGCGTTTCGTGCGCCGTTTATGATGATCTTTGCAATGGTCATGTCCTTTCGGGTCAATGCGTCTTTGTCGTGGATCTTCGTGATTTTTATCCCGATCATCGCATTGGCGCTGTTTATTATCATCCGTCTGGCGCACCCGATCTTTACAAGGGTGTTCAAACGCTACGATAAACTGAACAGCATCGTGCAGGAAAATCTTCACGGTATCCGTGTGGTGAAGTCTTTTGTGCGTGAAGATCACGAAACCGAAAAGTTCAAGGGCGTTTCCGAGGACATTTACCGTGACTTTACCAAAGCGGAAAAGATCGTCAACTATAATATGCCTGTCATGCAGGTGTGTATCTATGCCTGTATCCTGCTGATCTCGTGGTTTGCAGCAAGGCTGATCGTTTACGGCGATATGACGACAGGCGAGCTTGCCAGCATGATGACTTACGTAATGCAGATACTCATGAGCCTGATGTTTATCTCGATGGTCATGGTCATGATAACCCTTTCGAGAGCGTCGGGAGAGCGTATCGCTGAGGTGCTGAACGAAGTGCCTGATTTGGCAGACCCCGAAAACCCTGTGACAGAGATCAAAGACGGCAGTATCGTGTTTGATCACGTCAGCTTCAGCTATGCGAAAAGTATGGACAAGCTGTGTCTGAAAAATGTGGATATCAAGATCAGATCGGGCGAAACGGTCGGTATCATCGGCGGCACAGGTTCATCAAAATCGACTTTCGTACAGCTCATCCCAAGACTGTATGACGTGACAGAGGGCATGATCTCTGTCGGTGGCAGGGATGTGCGGGAATATGACATTGAGGCGCTGAGAAACGGCGTGGCGATGGTGCTGCAAAAGAACGTGCTGTTTTCGGGTACGATCAAAGAAAACCTGCGCTGGGGCAACGAAAATGCAACAGATGAGGAAATGCAGAGGGCTTGCCGTTTGGCGTGTGCGGATGAGTTTATCCGCCTGATGCCCGATCAGTATGATACTTACATCGAACAGGGCGGCACGAACGTGTCGGGCGGTCAGCGTCAGCGGCTTTGTATTGCCAGAGCGCTGCTCAAAAAGCCGAAGATACTCATTTTGGACGATTCTACCAG
>ONYV01000288.1 GCA_900322105.1 uncultured Eubacteriales bacterium
CAGCGCCGTGTCGGATGAAGCGTCTGAGATCCTCAGAAATGCGCTTGGTATCTTCCGTACAGAAGAAAGTCTGATGAAAGCGGATGAAGGGCTGCAAAAGCTTCTGAAACACGAAACGGATACGATGCATCAAAAACGTCTGCTGCTTGGCAGGGCGATCTTGCTTTCTGCGCTGAACCGCAGAGAAAGCCGCGGCGCACACACAAGACTTGACTATCCCGAAAAAAATGATGCGGCATTCCGTAAAACGACCGTTGCCGTTTTTGACGGAAATGATATCCATATCAGTTTGAGAGAGATCCCGAAAAAGAGAGGTGAGAACGCATGAGGTACGAATTAGCCGTAAAGCGCAGAAGAAACGCCGCCGACACACCTTTCCGGCAGCATTTTTATTTTGAAACGGAGCTTAAAAATGCAACTGTCGCCAATGCGCTGACGTTTTTGAATCAGCAGACGGAGCTTACGGACACGGACGGAAAGAAATGTGACAAGATCGTATGGGAATGCAGTTGTCTGCAAAAGAAATGCGGCGCCTGCGCAATGGTGATCAACGGACGGCCACAGCTTGCCTGCGGCGCAGTGCTTGCGGAACAGAAAACGGATGTGATCACGGTTGAGCCGCTGAGAAAATTCCCCGTGATCGCCGATCTGATGGTAGACCGTGACAAGATGATGGACAATCTGCGCACGCTGCAGCTCTGGCTGAATGGAGATGCGCAGGCAGCGGTGAAAAAGAATGATCTGCTGTATGAAGCGTCAGGCTGTCTGCAATGCGGCTGTTGTCTGGAAGTGTGTCCGAATTTCTGTACGGAGGGTGATTTTTACGGCATGGCGGCACTGGTGCCTGCGTCCCGTCTGTTAGAAGAAATGAGCAGGGAAGAAAGCCGTGCTTTGCGAAAAAATTACAGCAAAAACATCTATAACGGCTGCGGAAAATCCCTTGCCTGCCGCAACATCTGCCCTGCAGGATTGGACATTGATGCTCTTATGGTCAATTCCAACGCCGCACTGCTATGGAAGATGTGGCGGCGCGCCGTGCTTGACAAAAAGGGGGAAATATAATAGAATTAGGGTGATATAGTTTGGGGAAGTTTGAAATGATGGGAATGTCCGGAGAGAAACGGATGTTTGTAGAGATAGAGAACCAAACAAAGTAATGGGAAATGAAGCAATGGAGGTTTGTCGGATGAGCTTCAGTATTCTTGGAACAGGCAAAGCGGTGCCTGAGTATGTTTTAACAAATGACGAGCTTTCTACGATGGTGGAAACAAACGATGAATGGATCCGTACCCGAACAGGGATCGAAGAAAGACACGTGTGTAAAAGCGAAACACTGACAGAACTGACGGTCAGGGCTGCCAAAAATGCGATGGAGGATGCAGGCGTGACTGCCGATATGCTCGACCTCATCATCTGCTCGACCATGCGAGGAGAAAATATTACGCCGTCACAAGCGTGTATGATCCAAAAAGAGATTGGAGCTTCCTGCCCTGCGTTTGATGTGAACGCGGCTTGTTCGGGCTTTATCTATGCGCTGGATGTTGCGGCAGGTTACTTCGCAAGAAAAAAAGTCAAGCACGTTCTGATCGTTTCTATGGACAACCTTTCCAATATCATCGACTGGAAAGACCGCTCAACCTGCGTACTGTTTGGTGACGGCGGCGCAGCGGCTGTGCTGGGAGAAGGGGACGATTTGCTGGCGATCAATCTGACCGCCATCGGAAATGATGAAGTACTCAGGATCCCTCACGGTACGAACTCCTCTCCGTTTTATGAACATGAGGAAGAAAGAGCCGTTCTTCATATGGCAGGCAACGAGGTATACAAATTCGCTACTGCTGCAATGGCAAACGGAATTAAGAGAGCTGTTGACGAAGCAGGACTTCAGCAGAGCAACGTTGATGTTGTTATTCCTCACCAGGCAAATATCCGCATAATCAATACCGCGGCTAAAAACCTTGATATTCCGAGGGAGAGATTTTTCTGCAATGTTGAGCATTACGGAAATACATCCTCCGCAAGCGTTCCGATAGCTCTTGATGAGGCAAGCAAATCAGGCTTCCTCAAAAAGGGCGATATTATCGCAATGTGCGCATTCGGCGGCGGACTTACCACGGGCAGCTGCATCCTCAGATGGAGCAAGGATTAATCAGCGGCTAAAGGTGTAACCGGCGGTTACTCTTTGCTGTGAGCTAAAAGGAGGAATACCTAATGGGCAAGACTGTTATCGTTTTTTCCGGTCAGGGAGCACAGTATCCCGGCATGGGAAAATC
>ONYV01000275.1 GCA_900322105.1 uncultured Eubacteriales bacterium
GGTCATATTATCGACCCGGACCTCATCGCAGCAACGCATCACTTTAATGAAATAGCCGCAGGCAAGGCAGCGCTCAGAGAAATCAAAGCCTGCCTTTCGGAAAACCTGACATTCACTCAGGAAACCACCCTTTCGAGTCATCAGATCATCCGCTCGCTGAAATGCGCCAAAGCGCAGGGCTACCAAATAACTATGTATTATATTGGTCTGAACAGCAAATACGAAAGTATCTACCGAATTGCTAACAGAGTACGAAAGGGCGGGCATGATATTCCTCCTGAAGATGTTGTACGGCGGTTCGATAAACGATTTTCATCTCTTAACAGAGCGATCCCGTATTGTGATAAGGTCATCTTTTACGATAATGAAAACGGCTTTGTGAAAGTTGCTGAAATAGATAACGGAACTTTTCATTTCATTAACGGCTGCCGCCCTGACTGGCTGATAGAATTTTTGTCCTTTCAAGACAAGATCCGTCCCTGATATCGATCAACATAATTTTACCAAAAGCGCATACAAAAAATTCTTTCTGTTTTTGCATTTCATAGATTTTTTGACAATTTGCACATTCTGTTGACATTCCTGCAACTAAAACGGTATAATGGTCTTATCAAATGACAAAGGAGTTTTATGCTATGACAATATTGGTAACAGGCGGCGCAGGATACATTGGCAGCCACACCTGTGTGGAACTGCTCAACGCAGGCTATGATGTGATCTGTGTGGATAACTATTACAACAGCGTTCCCGAAGTGCTGAACAGAGTGGAAACCATCACAGGGAAAACACTCAAAAAATATGAGTGCGACATCCGTGACAGAGAAGGTCTGACAAAGATCTTTGACGAAAACAAGGTAGATGCTGTCATTCACTTTGCAGGACTTAAAGCGGTCGGTGAATCTGCCAAACTGCCGCTGCTGTATTACGAAAACAACATTTCGGGCAGTGTTGTCCTCTTTGAGGTCATGGAAAAGGCTGGCTGCAAAAAGATCGTATTCAGTTCCTCCGCTACCGTTTACGGCAACAATCCCATCCCCTATAAAGAGGATATGGTCACGGGAGATGTCAGCAACCCCTACGGCAGGACTAAGCATTTCATCGAACAGATCCTCGGCGACGTTTACAAAGCCGACAACGAATGGAGTATTTCTCTCCTGCGTTACTTCAACCCCATCGGCGCTCATGAAAGCGGTCTGATCGGTGAAGACCCCAACGGCATTCCGAACAATCTCATGCCCTATATCGCCCGTGTCGCCATCGGCAGACTGCCGCAGCTTACGGTATTCGGCGGCGATTACGACACCAAAGACGGCACCTGCATCCGTGACTACATCCATGTGGTAGACCTTGCAAGAGCGCATCTGTGCGCTGTCGCTAACATTCTGAAAACGACAGGCATCAATGCTTACAACATCGGCAACGGCGTTGGTTACAGCGTTCTGGATATCGTTCATGCCTTTGAAAAAGCAAGCGGCAAAAAACTGAACTACGTGATCGGTGACAGACGTGCGGGCGATCTCCCTGCTTTCTATGCCGACGCTACCAAAGCCAATACCGAACTTGGCTGGAAAGCCGAATACGGCATCGACAAAATGTGCATCGACACATGGAACTTCCAGACCAAAAATCCCGACGGGATCAAATAATTCCCGAACCGCCGCACAAATACAGACGATTCTTTTTTGTATCGTATTCTATCAAACAGAGCAGTTACCTTCTGAATAAAGGCAATACCGCACAAAGATAGTGCCGCAGATGCGCTGTCAGATTTTTCGTCAGATTGTACAGAAATCCCGAAGGCATACTGACGTATGTCGAGGGATTTTTGTGCAAGATGACGGAAAATATGCAAGCAGATGTGGCGCTAAGCCGCAAGGCGGTCTTTGTGCGGTTGTTGCCTAAAGGTAACTGCTCTGTTTCTCTTCCGAAAACGTTCAACGCTTCGATCATATTTTTCGGGAAATCTCAGATCGATCTTCCTGTTTCGGCGGATGCGGCTGTATGTCTGCTTTTCAGTGATCGTGACAAAGCATTATTTTGTCAGCATCGCATACTGCTCAGGGCGGCGGTCACGGAACAGTCCCCAGCTCATGCGCAGATCATAGGCAGCCGACAGATCCAGTTCAGCGGTGATGACGCCTTCGCTGCTGCGGTCGGCTTCTGCGATCAGCTCGCCGCAGGCATCCGTGATAAAGGATGAACCGTAAAACGTCAGTGAAGATCTCTGATTCGCATTTTCTTCACACGGGATCACATCTTCCGTTCCCACACGGTTAGCGGCGATCACGGGTATGATATTGCAGGCGGCGTGACCCTGCATACAGCGTCTCCAATGCGGCATACTGTCCACGTCCAGTATCGGTTCAGAGCCGATCGCCGTCGGATACAGCAGCATATCTGCGCCCATCAGCGCCATGCACCGCGCCGTTTCGGGAAACCACTGATCCCAGCAGATCCCGACGCCGATATTGCCGTAAGCCGTCTTCCACACTTTGAAGCCTGTATTTCCGGGTGTGAAGTAAAACTTTTCCTGATAGAACTGATCGTCAGGGATATGCGTCTTGCGGTACACTCCTAAAATGCTGCCGTCAGCATCGATCATGGCAACGGAATTATAGGTATTGTTCTTTTCACGCTCAAAGAAGCTGACAGGTATCACCACGCCAAGACTTTTGGCTACCTGTGAAAACCGTCTGACAGCTTTGTTTTCTTCTGCGGTCGAGGCGATTTTGTAATAGCCGTAATTTCTCTCCTGACAAAAATACTTTGTTTCAAACAATTCTGGCAGGAGTATCACCTTTGCGCCCTGTGCCGCTGCCTGTCGGACAAAATTCTCAGCTGTAAAAATATTATCCTCCACGTTGCAGTGCATCGCCATCTGTACCGCAGCGACCTTTACTGTGTTTGCCATATTAACCATCCTTTCTGAATTGACGTGCGTTCGGTATCTGCTGCGTCACACAATGAATATTGCCGCCGCCGATGAGGATATCTCTTGCATAAACACCGACCACTTCTCTTGTCGGAAACAGCGTGCGCAGAATCTCCAGCGCCCTGCTGTCGTTTTCATCACCGAACTGCGGCACAATAACGTGTTTGTTGGCAATATAAAAATTGACATAAGACGCCGCCAAACGTTCTCCCTGAGTTCTTGTCGGTTCGCCGTTCAAATCGTCCAGCCCTTCGCATTCTTCTTTCGTGATGCATACAGGTTTTGGCAGCGGCAGCTTGTGGACTTTCAGTTTTCTTCCCTTTGCATCCGCCGCATTTTCCAGCGCACTTTTTGAGCGTACACACATTTCATACTGCGGATCGCTCTGATCGTCCGTCCATGCCAGCACCACTTCTCCCGGAGCAGTAAAGGCGCAGACATTATCAATATGCTCGTTGGTTTCGTCCCGATAAATGCCGCAGGGCAGCCAGATGATCTTTTCCGCTCCCAAATACTGCCGCAGCTTTTCTTCGATCTCGTCCTTGGTCATATCGGGATTTCGCCCTTTGCTCAGCAGACAGGCTTCTGTTGTCAAAATCGTTCCTTCTCCGTCAGAATGGATCGATCCGCCCTCTAAAATAAAGTCCCTGCAGTCATAGGAATCAACATCCAGCGCATCACACAGCTTTCTTGCCATTTTATTATCCTTGTCCCACGGAAAATACAAGCCGTCCACAAGACCGCCCCATGCATTAAAGCCCCAGTCAACGCCCCGTATCGCTCCGTTTCTGTCCGTCAGGAACGTCGGCGCAACATCTCTTGCCCAGCTGTCGTCACTGCTCATTTCAACCACTCTTACGCCGGCAGGCAGCAGCCTTCTTGCCTCGTCATAGTCTTCAAATCTTGCACAGACCGTAACCTTTTCCGACCGGGAAATAATACTGATAAGCTCAGCAAAGGCAGTGCGGGCAGCATATGCACCGTTCTGCCACGAATCCCGGCGGTGCGGCCATATCAGTATACAGCCGGAATGGGGTGAAAATTCCGCCGGCATAGAAAAGCCGTCCTCGACTGGCTTTGAATGAAGTATTTCCATATTTTCCTTCCCTTCAGCAGCACATTATTACAGCAGGAAACGCTGACAGCACGGTATTTGTCCTGA
>ONYV01000257.1 GCA_900322105.1 uncultured Eubacteriales bacterium
GATCTTTTGTGATCAAGCTGTTTCAGATGACGGCGGCCGGGACCGGTCTGAACGAAAAGAGCGCAAAGGCAGCTGGTCTTTCCTATGAGAAAGTGATCCTTTCTCCCTCTTCTCATGCGGGATATTATCCTGGAGCAAAGGTGATGACTATGAAGATCCTGTTTGAGAGGGGCACCGGCAGGATCCTGGGAGCCCAGATCGTAGGGCAGGAAGGGGTTGATAAGCGGATCGATGTGCTGGCTTCCTATGGCATCACGGATGAGGTCTTCGGAGTCAGTTCGGCTTTTGAAGGCAGGATCCAGCCGTTCTATATGTATGGCATGATCCTGACCGCGACGGCCGGCTGGGTGATGGGGACTCTGCTGGGCGCACTGGCCGGAGAAGCCCTTCCGGCTTCGCTTACCAATGCACTGGGCATTATGCTGTACGGTATGTTTATTGCCATCATCATACCGCCTGCTGCCGAAAAGAAAAGCGTTTTGTTAGTGGTGATCATCGCATCGGCTCTCAGTGTTGTCTGCCGCTATCTTCTGCCGTTTTTGTCGGGCGGATTTGCGGTCATTATCTGTGGGATTGCCGCCGCATTGATCGGAGCGCTGTTCTTTCCGGTCAGAGAGGAGGAAAACGCATGAACACAGCTCTTTATATGATCGTGATGGCAGGGGTCACGTATCTGATACGAATGCTGCCCTTTGCGTTCTTTACAAAAAAGATCAGATCGGTCTTTCTCCGCAGCGTGCTGTATTATATCCCATACGCTGTGTTGGCGGCGATGACGATACCTGCCGTTTTTTACAGTACGGGAAACTTCATCACGGCTGCGGTCGGCACGGCTGTTGCGCTGGCGCTTGCCTATTTTCGCCTGCCGCTGATCGTGGTAGCGCTTTCGGCATCGGGAGCGGCGTTTTTGGTCGGCTTGTTTGTGTAGCGACAGTCGGAACGCTGATTGCTCAAGCTAAGGCAATACCGCTGATCGGCTGATGAACAAAGCAAATACAGACAGCCGCAGATATCTGCTTTTCAGGAAACAGGTATCTGCGGCTTTTTTGCGCTTGTTTTTCTGTGCGGCTTTCGGGGTTTCAACAGCAGGAGAGAGGTCAGGTACAGGGCTGACAGCAGCAGGGTGAAGTTGTATTTTGTCACAAGGAGCAGCCAGAAGCCGATGATCGCTGTCGGCAGCAGTATCAGAACAGACAGCAGCAGTAAGAGTCGCTCGGCTCTGTCAGGCGGAAAAAACCGCTCAAGGATCAGAAGCAGCGCCTGTCCGCCGTCTAAGGAATCGACAGGCAGGGCATTGAAGATGCCAAGGGTCAGGTGGGCGGCGATAAACACTTTCAAAAGCGGATGCGGATGGATGGAATACAGCACCCAGCCGACGGACGCAGACAGGAAATTCACAGCGATGCCCGAAAGGGTGATCGCCAGCTCATGAGAAAACGGATGGAGCTGCTTTTTGCGGTCGATGATCGCAGCGTCAAACAGTGAGAGTTTTATTTCCTCAGGCGGCGTATGACAGCAGCGCAGCGCAAACAGATGTCCGCCCTCGTGCATGAGCGCCGCACAAAAACACAACAGCACTTTTCCCGATGTGTCAAGGATCAAAACGGCTGCCGTCACGCACGCAAGCGGATAACTTAGGGTAAGAGTCGTTTTTCCGACTTTCAGCTTCATGTATAAGCGCCTTTCAGCAGGGGAGCAGGGTCGGCGTTTTCTCCGTTTGTGATATACTCCAAATGCAGATGAGCGCCGTCTGCATCTCCTGTTTCGCCCACAAGAGCGATCACGCTGCCCGCTGCTGTGACATCGCCTTTCTTCACAAGCAGCTTTTCACAGTGCGCATACAGTGTGCGGCTGTTATCATCATGCTGTATCACAATATAATTCCCGTAGGAGCTGTCATTTTCCGCCGTGATGACAGTACCGCTTTTTACAGCGCATATCTCGCTGTTTTTGTCTGCGCCGATGTCGATCCCTTTGTGAAACTGCGTTTTGCCGTTGTACTCACGTTCTCCGTATCCTGATGTGATGATGCCTGTTTTCAGCGGCAGGGAAAAATCTTTGTCGGTCTCGCTCACGGATGCGGCGGTCAGGCTCGTTTCCGTAATGCTTGTCTTGTCTGTAAAAATCGGGTCGGACGTTTTTGTACCCGTATAGATCGAATTATTATAATGGTCGAAGTACCATGCCGCTGTTTCCGCATAGAATGTGCCGCCGATGGTTTTTGCGATCAGCGCAAAACCGACACACAGCAGACAGATCACGGTCTGCGTGACAACAGGCAGCTGACTGCGCAGAAATGACGGCGTTTTTTTCTGATCCTGTACAGACATTTCCGTTTCATCGCTCACGATCTCATATTCTTGCTCTTCGGGAAACTCCCTCTCTCTTGCATTTGCCATGATCTTCCTCTCCTTCTTCACCCTTTCTACAAACATATGCAGCCGCCCGATGTGTGATTCATCATTATCAATAATAGACTTCCTCGGAAATATCCGAAGCACCGTCTTACTTGTTTCTTCTGCGCCGTACTTTGTGTCTCTCCCTTACGATACACTAAT
>ONYV01000198.1 GCA_900322105.1 uncultured Eubacteriales bacterium
TTTTTCGTCTGAAACCAGCAGTTGTGTGCGGAAATAGTCTTTTGCGAATGCTTCTCCCTGCGATTCTGCCAGACGGCGGAACAATTTGATGGGGCGTACTCCTGTCAGGATTCCCCAAGGCTGTTTTCTGCCTGTCAGAGTGACCAACAGTCCGTATAATAAGACAGCAAGCGTGCGTTCCAGCGTTTTTTGAAGATCCTGCGTATGTATGGAAACCGATCTCTCATCTACGAGAAAACGACCTTCTGTCTCGACGGACACAAAGATCTTCTTTTCTGAACCTTCATCCGAAATGAGCGCAGAGATCAGCGGAAGCGGCTTTTCATCGGGCAGCTCTTTTACCACTGTGATCTTGTCGTTCGGAAAAAACAGGCGCACCAGATTTTCCGTTTCATAATGAAAATCATTGTTAAGATAGATCGTCATAGATGCATTCCCTCATAAAGTAATTGTTTTCCCGTTCATTCTGCAGAGTAGACGCTCCGCCGTGACCGCAGTAAACAGAATAGTCACCTTCCAACTTGGCAAGACGGCGGATCGAATGCGCCATTTCCCTCAGACTGCCCGTAGGAAAGTCTGTTCTGCCTGTTGTACCGCTGATCAGGGTATCACCTGTAAACATCGTTCTTTCAATGATATAACACACACCGCCCGAAGTATGTCCGGGTGTGGAGATAACTTTCACGGAGTGTGAACCGAACGGCAGTTCATCACCCTCCCCAACCTGAAGATCCGCTGTGAAAGGTTCTATGCTGACGTCAAAATGATATGACAGATTCAGCCGATCATTTTGGAGATAACCGGCGTCTGCGGTACTGATCACGATCTTTGCATTCGGATGTTTTCTTTTGAAAGCGGCTGCGCCGCCGATATGATCAAAATGACCGTGCGTCAGCAGGATATATTGCAAACGGTCTGAACCAAATTGTTCGATCTGCTGATCTAATGTTTCTGAATAATCACCCGGATCTACTAACAAGGATACTCGATCCTCTTCATTTGTCACCAGATAACAATTAGCGGCAAGAACCCCTAACGGAAAGCACTTGACATTTATCATACTTTCCCCTTCTTTCTTCTATATATAATGGTATATCGTTTCACTTCATTAGACTTTCTCGGAATATGAAACCGCTGCAGTGATCTACTTCAGCAGTTCGGAATCGATCACCAGCGTAACAGGTCCGTCATTCAGGAGAGATACTTTCATATCCGCTCCGAATCGACCCTTTTCGACTTTACTCAGCCCGCTCTTTTTCATACATTCACAAAAATACTCGTACAGCGGCTCAGCTTTTTCGGGTCTTGCCGCACTGCCGAAAAACGGTCTTCTGCCTGTACGGTAATCTGCGCACAGGGTAAAATTGGATACGACCAAGACCGCTCCGCCCACATCCTTTACAGACAGATTCATCTTATCGTTCTCATCTGTAAATATCCGAAGATCAGAAATTTTAACACTGAGCTTTTCTGCTTCACGTTCCGTGTCGTCCTGCGCAACGCCCAACAGGATCAACAAGCCTTTTTCGATACTGCCTGTTATTTCTCCGTCAACCTTGACTGTACATTCAGACACTCTTTGTATAACCGCTTTCATTTGCTTTCCTTCCTCATTTACGTATTCTTGTGACACTGTTATCATCATGATCTGCCGACTGAAACAATACCGTTGATGCCGCTGAGACGGCTAATGACCATCTTCAGGTGATTGATACTGTTTACCGTGATCGACACTTCAATGGATGCCATGCCGTTCTTTACTTCTCTTGAATTCAATGTATGGATGAACAAGTGCAGTGCAGAAAGCTGGTTCGTAATATCTGCCAAAAGCCCTGTTCTGTCAGTTGCCATAATGCGAAGTGTAGACTGGAATGTTTCGTTCGTCAGCTGCTCCGCCCATTCTGCTTTGACCCAGCGTTCGGGCTCTTCTGCATCTTCTATGACCTTCGGCACATTGCTGCAATTCCTTTTGTGAATAGAAACACCATATCCTCGAGTGATAAATCCGATGATCTCATCTCCGGGCAGAGGGTTGCAGCATCTTGAGAATTTGACAAGGCAATCATCGATCCCTTCGATATGAACACCGCCGCTGACCTTCTTTTTGACCGGTTCTTTGATAACAACAGGCGCAGTATCGGAATCGACATATTTTTTGATGTACTCTTCCTTTATCTTCGGCAGGATACGCCACAACTGCACGCCGCCATATCCGATGGAAGCGTAGAAATCTTCGAGAGAATTACAGTTTTGCTTGCGGATCACATCTGCAAGGAATTCTTCCAGCTCCTTTTCCGGGACATGGATCCCCAGCCTTCTGAACTCGGTCTCGAGCTGAGTTCTGCCTTCTATGATGTTTTCGTCACGCTTTTCGCGTTTGAACCAAAGACGGATCTTGCTTCTTGCCTCACTGGTCTTAACGATATTCAGCCAGTCTCTCTTGGGTCCTCCCTCTTCCTTTGAGGTAATGATCTCTACGATCTCTCCCGTCTTGACTCTATAATCGATCGGTACGATCCTTTTATCTACCTTTGCGCCGATCATACGGTTGCCGACACCGCTGTGGATCGCATAAGCTACATCAATCACCGTTGCACCTGTGGGCAAACTGATGACATCTCCTTTTGGCGTAAAAATAAACACTTCCTCGGGAACAAGATCCATCTTGATCGTGGATACGATCTCGGTAGAATCATTGTCGCTCTGGTTTTCCAGCATTTTGCGGATCCATGCCAGACGTTCATCCAAAGAATCCTTTTTGGTGATGCCTTCTTTGTATTTCCAATGCGCAGCGATACCATATTCAGCCGTATAATGCATTTCCCATGTGCGGATCTGTATTTCAAAAGGAACGCCTTCCTTTCCGATCACCGTTGTATGCAAAGACTGATACATATTCGGCTTCGGCGTTGAAATATAATCCTTGAAACGGTTCGGCAGCGGTCGGAACATATCGTGTACGATACCCAGTACATTATAGCAGTCCGCTACCGTATCTACAATCACACGAACGGCAAAAATATCATAGATCTGATCCATCGTTTTGCCTTTCATGAATGTCTTTTTATAGATTCCGTGAATACTCTTGACCCTTCCTGAAATATATACATTATTGATATCCTTTTCCAATCGTTCGTACAAACTCTGCTTGATCTCTGAAACAAAGTGAACTCTGTCTTTGCTCTTCTTTTCAAGCTGACGTTCGATCTCTGCATAGCCCACAGGGTCAACTGTCCCGGTCTCGGCGCGGGCCCCTCCATTCTG